>CANRHO010000046.1 GCA_947630435.1 uncultured Bacilli bacterium | reverse complement strand
AGAAGGAATAAAAGAAAAAGAGTTAATAAATCCAGGAAGTGTAATAGAGTTTTATGTAACGATAAGATATAAAAGTAGTGTAAAAGTATTGCCAGGAAATAACATGTTAGATGAAATGATAAAGTTTAACTTTACAAAACCAGAGTCAGTATTAGCAAGAGGAAATGGATCCTCTGCAACATCAACTTTTTATAATGGAACAATAGCAAAAGAAAGTGTAGAAGAAATAACTTTTTCACCAACGATAGAAGTAGGAGATAATGCGATAGATTCATGGGATGCATCAGATAAAAAAGATGGGACGGTAATAGCATGGTATACTGATAGTGATGCAAATGGGTTATATGAACTTACCATAGGAGGAATAGGAGAGGTATATGCTAATCCAAATTCGTCAAATCAATTTACTTCCTTTAGCAAACTAACAAAAATAGATTTTGGCGATTACTTTAATACATCAAACACAACTGATATGGGTGGAATGTTTAGTAATTGTACCGAATTAAATACGTTAGATGTAACAAAATTTGATACTTCTAAAGTAACAAATATGTCATATATGTTTAGTGGAATATCAAGGTTAAAAACAATTGATCTTAGCAGTTTTAATACTCAAAACGTAACTAATATGAGTTATATGTTCGGTGTATGGCTTGGTAAAATGGAATATACTTATCTAGATTTGAGTAATTTTGACACTCGAAATGTAACAAACATGTCATATATGTTTTATTATTGTACTAAACTAGAACATTTAAATATAAGTGGATTTGATACTTCAAAAGTAACTAACATGGCTGGTTTATTTTCAAATTGCCCGTCATTAACTGATTTAGAAATATCTTCATTTACTACTGATAAAGTAACACTAATGAATGGTATGTTTTTAGGTTGTAGTAGTTTAAGTAATATAGATGTATCAAAATTTAAAACAAATTTAGTAACCAGAATGGATGGTATGTTTAGTGGGTGTAATAGTTTGCAAAGCATAGCTATCACAGAATTTAATACCGATTTGGTAACTAATATGTCTTCGATGTTTTCAAATTGTTCGTCATTAACCGAATTAGACGTCACAAAATTTAATACTGATTTAGTAACAAATATGGCGTCAATGTTCAATAATTGTTCGTCATTAACCGAATTAGACGTCACAAAATTTAATACCGATTTAGTAACGGATATGGCGTCAATGTTTAATAATTGTTCTAGTTTAACTACATTAGATGTATCGAAATTCAATACATCTAATGTAACAAATATGACTTATATGTTTAGTAATTGCTCATTATTAAAAGAGATAGCTGTATCTGATTTTGATACATCAAAAGTAACAAAGATGGATGGTATGTTTGGTAACTGTAAATTAATAAGCACACTTGATGTAGGTGATTGGAATATATCTAATGTCACATCGTTTTCAGCAGATTATTTAGGAATGTTTGAAAACTGCACATCACTTACTTCATTAGATGTAAGTAAATGGGATACATCTAATGTCGTTTACTTTACAAGGTTTGTTCATGGTATGTTTGAAAATTGTCAAAGCCTTGAAGTATTGGATGTTAGTGGTTGGAAAACATCTAAAGCAACTAACTTAAAAGCTTTCTTTAATGGTTGTAAATTATTAAAAAAATTAGATTTAAGTGGTTGGGATGTATCAAATGTAACAGGCGTTAGTGACGGAGCTTGCGGAGGTATTTTTAGTGGATGTTCTTCATTAGAAGAATTAAATTTAACAGGTTGGAACCTATCAAATATGACATCTACATACATGCTATTTTCAGGATGCTCAAGTTTAACAAAACTTGATCTATCAGGATTTGATATGTCTAATGTAACAAATATGGGTGCTATGTTTGAACACTGTAAATCTTTAGAAACGTTAAATTTAGAAAATTTTAATACTTCAAATGTAACTTCTATGGGTTACTTGTTTCAAGGTTGCACTTCATTAAATAGTCTTGACATAAGAAATTTTGACTTTAGTAAAGTAACAAGTACACCTAATATGTTTGCTGACATTACAAATAATGAATTGTTAATAATTGTTAAAGATGAAGCTGCAAGAGATTTTATATTAAATGTAAGAAAAAACTTTACCAACGTTAAAACTATTGAAGAATTATAATTTAATAATTTCAAGATAATATAGTGTATGTTTTTTATAGTGTATGTTTTTTCTTGACAATAAAAAAAATATAAATATAATACTGTTATAAAAAAGGGGGAAATATATTAAATATGATAAGTGATATAGTAATGGAAATTAGAAATGGTATTTTTAATCGGTTTGATGAACTTGTAGATTATTATTATTCATATGTTTTATCAAAGCCTGATTTTAATGGAGTATCTGAAGAAACTAAAAATAAAGCTAAAGAATATATAGAGCGTATTATAAAGCATTATTTTGAGGCCGGAATAAATATGGTTTTTACCCAATACATGACAAATTATTTAAACAGATATGTTAAAATAAATGGAAAAAACTGCAAAAAAAAGAAAAAACAAATTGATGACATAGAAAATTATTATACAGAAATTATATATAATAAGATAAATCAAATAACTAAAGTTCTTAATGAAGAAGAAAAACTAAAGTTAGCTAAAGAATTATTTTTGCACTATAAACAAAGTTATAAAGATGATAGATCATATTATTTATCTGTTTACATACAAAACAGAATAAGTAGGATGTTTGATTGTAATAAAAGAAATACTGTAGAAGATAAAATACTTTTAACATATTCTTTTTACATAGGCATGACCGATAAAATACATCAATATTTTTTTGAAAAATACGCATTAGTAGCTAAAAAATTAGGAGTAACTTATAAAGATAGTGATTTCGACTCATTTATAAGTGAATTTATCTCAAAAAAAAATTACTCACAACATTCAATTAATAACGCTATGGAAAATAATTTAAAATTTTTGTTAGAAACTCAAAATCAAGATTTAGTAAAGAAAAAACCACCTGAAATAAAAGATGGCAAAAATGCTAATAGAGAGTATTATTCATACATAAAAGAAAAGGAATATAAAAAGTTTGAAAAAAACTTTGAAGACAAAGAGTTATTAAGAAAAATAATAGAAATAAAGTATAATAATGCTATTGATATTTATTTTTCTAAAGAACATAAAAGTTATTTGACGCGATATATTTTTACTTGTCTTAATGATTATTTGACTAAATTATGTGAAAGAAATGAGGAGTCTAAAAACATGGTTCTTTTTTATGCAAATAATTATACTGGTTCTATTCCTAAAAATGAAATAATAAATATTTTAAATGAAAGAAAACAACAAATATTTTATGAGTTTTACATAGATAATTTAAATCGAGATAATATGCAATTTTTTACATATTTAAAAAATGAATTAGAAAAGCTTTTATATTTTGATGAAGATAATATTTGTTTAACTTATAAAGAAAAAGGACATTCTAAAGATAAATAGGATGTCTTTTAATTATATTTATGATATAATCAGTAATTAGAAATGGGTGATAATATGTTAAAACCAAATTTTAAAGAGGCTAAAAAAAGAACGAAAGAAGACATAAAAGTTTTAAGAAACGAATATAAAATACCTAATGATGTTAAAAATCTTGGCTTTAATAAAAAATATTTTATTAAAACGTATGGATGCCAAATGAATGAACATGATAGTGAAATGATAAGTGCTATATTAGAAGATATGAAATATACTAGAACAGATGATTATGAAAATTCTGATTTAATTATATTAAATACTTGTGCTATAAGAGAAAATGCTCATAATAAGACTTTTGGTATGTTAGGAAGGATAAAACATTTAAAACAAAAGAAGCCGGGTTTGATGGTTGGGCTTGCTGGTTGTATGAGTCAAGAAGAAAGCGTTGTAGAACAAATAATATCTAAATATGGTTGGATGGATTTTGTTTTTGGAACACATAATATTCATAAATTACCAGAAATTTTAAAAGAACATATTACTTCAAAAGAACTAGAAGTTAACGTATGGTCTAATGAAGGTAATGTAATAGAAGGAATACCATTTAAAAGAGACTCCAAATATAAGGCTTGGGTAAATATTATGTATGGGTGTGATAAGTTTTGTACCTATTGCATTGTACCATTTACTAGGGGTAAGCAAAGAAGTAGAATGCCTGAAGATATAATTAATGAAGTAAGAGAATTGATAAAAAAAGGCTATATGGAGGTTACTTTACTTGGTCAAAATGTTAACGCATATGGTAAAGATTTTACCAATAGGACTTACAGAATGGAAAATTTACTTGAAGATGTTGCTAAAACAGGAATAAAAAGGATAAGATTTATTACATCTCATCCGTGGGATTTTACTGATAAAATGATAGATGTAATAAAAAGATATGATAATATATGTAATTACATACATTTACCAGTTCAATCAGGTTCATCTACAATACTTAAACTTATGGGAAGAAGATATACTAAAGAATCTTATATAGAACTATATAACAAGATAAGAGATAAGTTGGGAGAAAATTGTTCAATAACTACTGATATAATAGTAGGCTTTCCAGGGGAAACAAAAACTGACTTTGAAGATACTTTAAAACTCGTAAAAAAATGTAAATTTGATTCGGCATTTACTTTTATTTATTCTCCGAGGGAAGGTACTCCAGCGGCTAAAATGAAAGATAATATAACAAAACAAGAAAAAGAACAAAGGTTATATAAGTTAAATGAAGTTATAAATAAATATTCTAAAGAATCAAATGATAAATTAGTTGGTAAAGTTATTCCGGTTTTACTTGAAAACGTAAGTGAAAAAGATTCAACTATGTTGGCAGGATATTCTGATACTATGAAATTAGTTAATGTGAAAGCTGATAAAAAATACATAGGACAAATAGTTAACGTTAAAATAACAGACGCAAAAACATGGAGCTTAGATGGTGAGATAAATGAATGATATTCAAATGGAAATAAATAAGTTGTTTGATGATATTGAAAAGTCAAGTTTATATAAAAATTATTTAAGTGTTAAGAATCAACTTCATAAAAACAAAGAAATAATTTGTTTAATTGAAGAAATAAAAAGATACCAGAAAATAGCAGCTAATAATAAAGATTCTATGATAGAAAGGAAGATAGAAGAACTGTACTTAAAACTCGAATCTTATCCTTTATATCAAAGCTATTTGATTATTAAAGAGGATTTAAATCAAGAACTTTTTCAGATAAAAGAAATATTTAATAAATATTTTAATGATATATTAAAACTATAATTAGAATATATGTCTTTATATATTCTTTTTTGTATAAAAAAACATAAAATCTTGACCATGGAAAAATGAATATGATATTATAAACAAGGGAATAATGATAAAAAGTAAGGTGCTGATAACATGAAATTAAAAAGGATAAAAGGTGAAAAAATAAATAAAAATAATAAGATATTATACGTACTTTTTATAATGTTAACCTTACTATTAACGGTAGGATATACAGCATTAAACGAAGAATTAAATATAACGGGAGAAGCAACGTTTAGAAAAGAAGAAGAAATAAGAATAACAAACGTAGAATTAAACGAAACAACAAACGAAGGATTAGAAAACTATGAAAGTAAATATTCAAAAAATACTATAAGTGTAGGAGTAGACTTAAAGAAATTAACATCCACGGTAAAGTATAAAGTAACGGTAAGTAATACCGGAAGTGTTGCAATGTGGATAGAGAGTATAACAGAAGATATAAAAAACAACAATAACATGGAATATCAAATAGAAGGAATAAAAGAAAAAGAGTTAATAAATCCAGGAAGTGTAATAGAGTTTTATGTAACGATAAGATATAAAAGTAGTGTAAAAGTATTGCCAGGAAATAACATGTTAGATGAAATGATAAAGTTTAACTTTACAAAACCAGAGTCAGTATTAGCAAGAGGAAATGGATCCTCTGCAACATCAACTTTTTATAATGGAACAATAGCAAAAGAAAGTGTAGAAGAAATAACTTTTTCACCAACGATAGAAGTAGGAGATAATGCGATAGATTCATGGGATGCATCAGATAAAAAAGATGGGACGGTAATAGCATGGTATACTGATAGTGATGCAAATGGGTTATATGAACTTACCATAGGAGGAATAGGAGAGGTATATGCTAATCCAAATTCGTCAAATCAAT
>CANRHO010000045.1 GCA_947630435.1 uncultured Bacilli bacterium | reverse complement strand
TGTTTAGCTTGTGGAGCAACTATTTTGTTACTATTTTTCATGTGTTTTCACCTCCTGTACACTAATAGAATGTGAAATTTCTACCATTTCATACAATTTTTTTCATGGTAATTTTTGTTAATTTTTTATTTTAAAATTAAAAAAAGATATACTTACCATATATCTTTATTATTAACTAAAATATAATATTTTATTATGCAGCAAATATATTATTATCCGGAGTATCATTATTATTTTCATAATAAGAACCATTATCATCACTACTTAGAGTAGATTGTTGGTTAAATATATTACCACTTTGTTTTGTAGAGAAAGGAATTATTTTATCATTATCATCTGTAAATGAATCATTATCATTTTGTAAACCTTCGTATTCTCTTAATATTTTTTTAGCTATATCATGCATTTCTCCGCTTACAAAACCACTTTTTGAAACAGCTGTTATCCATTTAGAAGCTTCTTCCGAAAAGTTTCTTAAAATACTAATTTGATTACCAGGACCTGCATCATATAATTGTTCATATGCTTTCATGTTTGCCTTTTTAGCGGCAATTTCATCTTCTTTTGTAACTACCGTTGCTATTACCTTGGCATCGTTTTCTTCATTGTTATATATATTGCTGAATAAATCATTGTTATTTTCATTAGCACTTTCGGTATTAGAAAAAACTGGTGTACTACTAAAAGAACTAAATTGATCACCAGATGGAGTTATCGTTTGGAAACTTTCTTGTTTTATAGGTTGTTCAAAAGTTGGAACTTCATACTCTGGTGTTGTAACAATGCTTGGATTATTTATGCTTTCATCTATTCCATTAATATCAATTGGTATAAAAGGCTGTGGCGTTTGTTCTGGCTCACTAGTGGTTACAGGTTCTTGTTCAATTGCTGGTAAATCAGATACTGGCACAGAGTCATTAGGTTCAGATCCAATAATCTTATCAGGTTTTGGCAACTCATCACTAACTACTGGTTCCTCATTGACTATAGGTGCAACTTCTTCTTGAGGAGGAAGTGCTTCATTTTGAACTGGAGTTACATTTTCGTTTGCTACCTCAGTTTTTACCTCTCCGTCAATTTTCTTTTCTTCTTTTTCTACTGAAAATTGCTCTACTTCTATATTATCATCAGTAGTTACAGTTAAAGTATTTCCATCCTTTATGGCTTGTTCTTGCTGTTGTTTAGTCATAATAAAACCTCCTAACCACTAATCTTCCTTACCATTTAAAATTTGTTGACCGTCTTTTGCAATCTTTCTCATTGCATCTTTTACCTTGGTCCACTCATCATTATCAGTAATATTTTCTAATGAATAAACGCCATCTTTATCATTTAATATGGCAACATATAGTTTAATCATATCATTTTCATCAACTTCATTAAAAGTATACACAATGTATGTCTTATTCATATCTTTTAACTTGAACAAAGATAAACGTTCTGCATCTTTTTTTGTGCCACTTTCGTCAACTATAACAAATTTTTCTCTTTGAGTAGTTTGTAATGCTGACATTCCACTTGCAAAACTTTGACCTACGTTAACTTTTTTTCCACTTCCAATGCTACTTGTAGTTACCATATAAACACCTCTTTTATTCTACATATTCAATTTTAACATACTTAATTTTTTTTTGCAACAAAATATGCACAATCAAAAGCACAATTTTCTTTTAAATACTTATCTAAATTATCAAAATCATTTAATTCCTTGCATTTTTTATTGTTTTTATTATAAAAACCCTTAAGTCTTAGCTTGCCATAAGCCCAATCTCCTACTATATAATCATAATCCTTAAAGTAGTCGGTATACTTATTGATGAGTTCTTCTTTATTATACCCATTTTTATAATCATAAATTATATCATATTCACAATCCTCTAAAGTTATCTTTTTCATCATTTCCTCCATACTATAAAAAATTATAGCACACTTTTTATTTCATAGGCAAACTATAAGAATCGTTGGTCCCTGCTAAATAATAAGGAATTGAGCCTTTTACCACTTTCATTACAACTGGTATTTCTGAAGTCAATTTAATATCCTTTGACTTAAATGGTAAAATTGTTCTTTGGGTTACTTCTACATAAATATAAACTTCTATTATGGCACTATCTATTCCATATTTATTAACCCTTGTTTTAACATCAAGACTAACGTTTCCAGAATACTTTATTTTAACAGGAACCTTGGGACCAATATTTGAAAAAAAAGAATTTTCAAATATAACTCCAAGAGGAACCTCAAATATTATTCCGTTTTTTAACTTTTTATCTAATAAGTTAGGATATAACTCATCTGGTAGATTTTCTCCTTTTTCTACTTCACGTAATTTTTTTCTTATGTTTTTTGAAACCAAAACTAAAGTTTCATTAATGACGGAAGTATTAAAATCTATACTTTCTATTTTCCCTTCATTATCTTGAGTAATACTAAATAAACTAGCATCTTTAAGATTTTCATTTATATCTTTTATACCAGTATTTCTTAAAACCTCAATACCCACCCTTTTTGTTTGTACATTTGCATAATTCATTATGATTGGCATAGCTTTTTTATTTAATATAAACAAAAATATTAAGCTAAATATTATAACCATCAAAAAAACAAGTACATATATATTTTTAAATAATATTTTTATTTTATCCATATTATCACATAATAAATATATGAAAAAAACAAAGATAAAATATCTTTGCTAAATTATCTTTAATTACTTTATAACGAATTTCGTAACCATAAAGTAAGCCGCTAGTGCAAGTAACAATATCACTACTATTATAACTATTATATTACGGGTTTTGTGTTTGCTTTTAAGTTGGTTAGTCAACGTAGTAAAATCTTCAAAATCATTTTTAGTAAACATATTAGAATCAGTATAAAAATTTTTATCAGCTTTTATCAAAGTTTTTTCTAAATCATTTCTTATGTCTTCCGTCTTGGTTTTTTCTTGCACATCTTTTACATCTACATCAAAAGAAGCTTCAATAGGATTTGTAACAATCGTGTTTTCAGATCCTTTAAGATTAGAAAACATATCAAGAGCATCTTTAGTATCTTTATCCTGCGAAGGAATTGCCATGGTGTTTATAAGTTCCTCTAACTCTTGTTCTTCTTTTTCTATTTCGTCATACCTATCATCATATTTACTGTTTCTACTCTTAGTAAATTCTATGTACTTTTGTTTTTCTTTAGCATCCTCTATAAAAGCTCTTTTATTTTTAGCTTCATTTATTATCTCATTTATATCATGAACCTTTTCACTTCTTTTATTAAATAATGGTTTATCATCTATGTCAATGTCTTCTATCTGATATTTTTTTATGGTTCGATATTGTCTTGTATCATATTTATCATCAAGCATATCTTTTAATCTATTTATGTTAATTTCCTTAGCAGAATCAATTACTTCCATGTTTCTATAAGTTGTATTACGATAAATATCGTCATACACTTCTTCATATAATTTGGTGTTTTTTTTAGAACGTTCATACTTTTTTTTATCACTTATTTCATATTTATCCATTCTTGATTGCATAAAACACCTCCCTATCATCTATAATTATGATACCATACTTTAAGTTTTTTTAAAAGCATTATTGATTTTTTTACAACATAGTATATAATTATGGTATTAGGAGGTTTATAATGAAATTTAAAGTAGATAAAAATGCATGTATTGGTTGTGGTGCATGCCAAGCTATATGTGAAGAAATATTTGAAATTAAAGATGATGGATATGCTGTTGCAAAAGACGTTGAAGCAAAAGATAAACAAATAAAAGAAGACGCTATTAACGCAATGGAAAGTTGTCCAACGCAAGCTATAAGTGAAAAAAAAGAAGGTTAGTCCTTCTTTTAAATTACTTACCTTTTATTGTATGCCATGTTATAAAGTTGTTTAATTTCTTTAGGAGATAACATTCTTTTTTCCCCGCTTTTTAAATTACCAAGAGTTAAAAAACCAAAGGCTTCCCTTTTTAATTTAATTACTTCATGGTTGATTGCTTCCATTAGTTTTTTTACCTCATGATTAATACCATCATGAATTGTTATTTCAACTATGGAAGTTAAGTTTTTTTTATCTAATCTTTTTAACTTAACCCTAGAGGGATAAATCTTTTTGCCATCAAGTATAATTCCATTTCTTAGTTTTTTAACTTCATCACCAGTTACGATTCCCTTTACTTTGACTACGTAAAATTTATCTATCTTATTAGATGGATGCATCATAAGATTAGCAAATTCTCCATCATTAGTTAACAAAAGAAGCCCACTAGCATCATAATCCAATCTGCCTACCGGATAAATTCTTTTATCTACATCATCAAAATAATCCAATACTGTTTTTCTTCCTTTATCGTCTTTTGTTGTACAAACCACACTTCTTGGTTTATAAAATAAATAATATTCTTTTTCCTGATATTCAATTAAATTACCATCAACTAAGATATCATCACCAAAGGATGCTTTTGTGCCAAGTTCACTTACTACTTTACCATTTAGTGTTACCTTGCCCTGTTTAATTAATTCCTCCGCTTTTCTTCTTGAACAATATCCAGATTCCGCAATTAATTTTTGCAATCTTTGCATAATTACACCTTCTTTATACTTTTGTGATTTTTCATCAACTTTTTTATGCCTAAACCCTTAAAAGCTATCGTTGCAATAGATTTATCGACCATAACAACGACACCTGGCCCATACGTATCATGAATAACATTATCACCTGGTTTTAAATCATTATCATTATTGAACATATTTGATTTATCTATTTTATTATTAACAATATTTTTCTTTTCTGGCATATCTATTAAATCTTTATCTATTTCATTTATAAACCTACTTGGCATATTAACACATGTTCTACCATATAAAGTTCTTTTAAGGGCGTTTATTAAATACAATTTATTTTTTGCTCTTGTTATCGCTACGTAACAAAGACGCCTTTCTTCTTCTAATCCATCACGTTCTTCTATCGAATTTACATGTGGAAAAATATTTTCCTCCATTCCTATTACAAATACACACTTAAATTCAAGTCCTTTTACCGAATGAATAGTCATTAAAGTTACTTTAGGTAGTTTATCATTTTTTTGTTCATTAACATCACTAACTAAACTTATTTCACTTAAAAAATCTTCAAGGGATGCCATACCACTTTCTTCTTCAAAGTTTTTAGTAATAGATTTAAATTCATCTAAGTTTTCTAATCTTATATCAGCTTCTAAAGTATGTTCGGACTCTAATTCCTTTCTTATACCGGATTCATCTAGTACCATATCCACCATCTCAGTTAAAGATAAAGTATTACTTTTCTCCTTCATTTTTAATATCATGTTTTTAAATTCCAGTTCCTTACCACTTTTTATCGCATCAAACATTGAAGTTTCATTTAAAACGGCATCCATGCTTAAATTATCTATTGTTTTAGAACCTATTTTCCTTTTTGGATAATTAATGATACGAATTAGTGAAACGTCATCTTTTTGGTTATAAATAAGTCTTAAGTACGCAAGTAAATCCTTAATTTCCTTTCTTGAATAAAACGCATACGCACCAACTATTTTATACGGTATATTACTATTTAAAAAACCTTCTTCTATTGTTCTTGATTGCGCATTAGTTCTATATAAAACAGCAATTTCATCTAATGATATTCCTTCTTCTTTTAGTCGCCTTACTTCCTTTACAACGAATGATGCCTCATCTTTTTCATCAATTGCTCTTACGTATTTTATTTTTTCCCCGTTTTCATTATTAGTCCATAAATTTTTATCTTTTTTTTGGACGTTATTTTTAATTACACTGTTAGCAGCATCCAGAATCGTTTTAGTACTGCGATAGTTTTGCTCAAGTAAAATTACCTTAGCGTCTTTATAATCATTTTCAAAGTTTAGTATGTTTTTAAAATTTGCACCCCTCCAAGAGTAAATGCTTTGCGAATCATCACCTACAACACAAATATTCTTATACTTAGAACTTATCATCTTTGATAATAAATACTGAGCTTCATTAGTATCTTGATATTCATCAATAAATATGTATTTAAATAATTCTTGGTATTGTTGTAACACATCCGGGTGTTTCGTAAACAGAATTATTGGCATAACAAGCAAATCATCAAAGTCTAATGAATTATTCCTAAGTAATGCATCCTGATATTTTTTATACACTTTATAAGTAATATCACTTATGTCATCATTTACAAGTTTACTATATTTTTCTGGTGTTACC
>CANRHO010000044.1 GCA_947630435.1 uncultured Bacilli bacterium | reverse complement strand
GACTAATCATTAAAAATATATTAAAATATAGATGTGTTTTAGTAAGAAGTGACAGCTTACATTTAAAATAAAACATGACAATTTAGTTATTTAAATTAAGAGCACTTAGTGAAGTAGGGTGGCACCGTGGAGTTTTCTTCATCCCTACGAGTAATGCTCTTTTTCTATAGAAAGGAAAGATAATATGATAACAAAACCAAAGGGAACTAAAGATTTATATGGAACAGAAGCTAAAAGATGGCAATATGTATCTAGAGTAATTGATGAAGTAATGGAAAAATATAATTATAATTTTATTAGAGTTCCCGTATTTGAATCAAGTGAACTATTTCACAGAGGTGTTGGAGAAACAACTGACATAGTAACTAAAGAAACTTATGATTTTACCGATCGTGGTGGAAGAAATATGACGTTAAGGCCTGAGGGTACGGCAGGTGTTGTAAGAAGTTATATAGAAAATAAAATGTATGGTAATGATGATAAACCAACGAAGCTTTATTATAATATGCCTATGTATCGTTATGAAAGACCACAAGCAGGAAGATATAGAGAACTTACTCAGTTTGGATATGAGCTTATAGGAAGCGATGATCCACTAGCAGATGCTGAAGTTATATCACTTGCTGTAAACGTATATAAGATATTAGGTTTAAGACAAATTAAAGTTAATATCAACTCGCTTGGAGATGCTGAGTCAAGAAATAGTTATCGTAAGGCATTAATAAAACACTTTGAACCACATATTAATGAATTATGCGATGATTGCAAAGAAAGGTTAGAAAAAAATCCTCTTAGAATACTTGATTGTAAAGTTGATGCCGATAAAGAAATTATGAAAACAGCACCTAAAACAATTGATTACTTAAATGATGAATCTAAAAAAAGATTTGAAAAAGTAAAGGAATATCTAGAAGTTATGGGCGTTGAATACGAGGTTGATCCATCAGTGGTAAGAGGTCTTGATTATTATAATCATACCGTGTTTGAAGTAGAAGTTAAAATAGATGGATTTGGCGCTCAAAACGTTATAGGTGCTGGTGGCAGGTATAATAATATGATAGAAGAATTGGGTGGGCCATCTACTCCTGCAATCGGTTTTGCAGTAGGATTTGATAGATTAATGCTTGCTCTAGAATATGAAAAAGTAAACATACCTGTAAATACAAGTGTAGATTTATTCTTATTGTACGTAAATGATGATGAGAAAAAATATGCTGCATACTTAACTAATGAGCTTAGAATGAATGGTTTTGTTGTAGAAACTGATTACTTATCAAGAAGTTTAAAAGCAGGTTTTAAACAAGCTGATAGGTTAAATAGTAAATTTACGATCGTACTTAATAGTGAAATGTTAGAAAATAATGAGGTTAAAATTAAAAATAATAAAACAAAGGAAGAAGAAATAATATCAGTTGACACCATAATATATTATTTAGATGAAAATATCGCTTTTGATGAATGTGAAGATAATTGTGAAAACAATGAATGTAATTGTAAGGAAAATAATAATTAATTATGATCATAGATGATGAAGAATATAATTTTGTACCTACAGTTGATCCTGTAATTGCAAAAAATTATGAGGGTTTCATAAGTCCAGAAGGAGAGTTTTATATGGTAAGTCGTAAATATATTCATAAACCAAGCCATGATGAATGGGCAATTGAATATGTTGAAAGACTTATTGATAAATTAGATAAAAATACTAAGTCAAAATTATCCGCAAAAATTGCTTTTTATGGAGTACAACGATATTTAATTGATATAAATGGGTTTATATACTATAGTCATTCAACTTCTAAATCTAAAATAAAAGAACCAATAATAGTGTACCCTAAAAAAATCGGGCTTAAAACTAAAACATTTATAACAGATAAGCAAAAAAAGATGTTATATAATGTAATGGTTTTAAATCATGAAGAAAAATGGTTTCCTATTGATATTGAAAAAGAATTATCTGATAGGATTCATGATCATTACGTGGATGATTTTATAGCAAAAGAAATAAAGGAGAATATAAAAAAATGATAGATTATAAAAGACAAATAAATAAAAAAATAACATTATCAGGTTTTGTTGAAAAAATAAGAAATTTACAATGGGTACAATTTATTGTACTTAGAAACGAAGGAAAAAGAATTCAAATAACCATTGAAAAATCTGAAGAAAAAAATAAAAACATGGTAGAAATTGTAAATAATTTAACATGTGAGTCTACCATAATAGTAAGTGGGGTTATAAAAGAAAACGAACACGTTAAAATGGGTGGTATTGAATTAATCCCTGATTCCATTATAGTAACTAGTTTATCCGAAGAAGAACTTCCCATTAACATTATTGATAAAACAAAAGCTAATATTGATACTAGGATGGATAATAGGTTTTTAGATTTAAGAAACGATGCTAATTTTTATATTTTTAAAATACAAACTGAATTTGTAAAAGCAATGAGAAAGTATTTATATGATAATGATTTTACTGAAATACATACGCCAAAATTAATTGGTGCAGCATCAGAAACAGGTAGTGAGGTTTTTGAAGTTGATTACTTTGGAAATAAAGCGTATTTAGCTCAATCCCCACAGTTTTACAAACAAATGGCGATTGCTTCTGGTTATGAAAGAGTTTTTGAAGTTGCTCCTGCATTTAGAGCAGAAAATTCAAATACTAATAGGCATGCAACAGAGTTTACATCCTTTGATTTAGAGATTGCAAACATTAATTCTTATGAAGACGTTATGGCAGTTGAAGAAGAACTTTTAGTTGCTGGACTTACCGCGGTTAAAGAAAAGTATGGTGATTTAATTAAGGAAATTTATGGTGTAGACGTAGTAGTGCCAAAAACGCCTTTCCCGAGAATAGATCTACAAGACTTATATAAAGAGTTAAGTGAAAGGTATGGTTATAAAATGCCTGATCATGACATCGGTGATATGAATGCGGAAACCGAACGATTAACTAGTAAATATGCAATGGATGTATACGGACATGAGTTTATTTTTGTAACTGGATTTAGTAAAGCAAAAAGACCATTTTATCACATGAGAAAAGACGATAAACCACAAGGATATGACCTTATATGGAAGGGCGCAGAAATAACAACCGGAGCGCAAAGAGAACATAGATACGACGTTTTAGAAAGACAAGCAAATGAAAAAGGCTTAGGAGAAGATATCAGATTTTATAAAAATTTCTTTAAATATGGATGCCCGCCACACGGAGGATTTGCACTTGGAATTGATAGAATGACAATGCTATTACTTGGTTTACCATCACTTAAGGAAACTATGTTCTTATTTAGAGGACCTAACAGAATAACACCATAAAAATAAATAAAATACCTGCTATTATCAAATAATAGTAGGTATTTTATTTATACATAACAGTATCCAATTAATGAAATACTTGAAGAATATAATATTAAATGTTATTATGATTATGGTGATGATATGTTCAAAAAAACAAGTTTAAAAATAAATAAATTTAAAAAAATATATTTAATTATATCACTATGTTTATTTGTATGGATGTTTTTTTCTATATCTATTGAAACAGGTGAAACAACATTTCTTAATAAATTAATGTATAGGTTAAGTGGAACTGTGTTTTCCTTTATTCTTTTGTGGGGCTGGAGTATTCCTACGTATTTTATAGTCAAATACATCATAAAGAAAAATGATGCAAATAATTTTAATCATGAAATAGAAAATAAAAATTATTTTAGAGAAAATTTAGATGATACACCGATTTTTATTATTTCTTACTTATATAATAAAAATATTGATAGAAAAAGAGATGTTCCCGCCCATATTATGAAATTAATGGTTGATGGTTATATAAAGGAAGAAAACGGAAAATACGTAGTGACAAATAAAGATACATCAAACTTACTATATACAGATAAAACAATAATAAATTTTATAAAAAATAATTATAATAAATACATGTTAGATAATTATGAAGATGATGTGTACATGGACGTTTTAGAACAAGGTTACGTAACCGAAAAAAATTCTTTTAAGAGTATAATTAAATTAATTGTGTTTTTGATTATAATTGGAGTTATATTATATTCTATATTCTTTTACTTACTTAATAAAACTTCTTATATAAATGGTGTTTATAATTCATTTTTAAATCATAATTATACTATAAATACAAATAAGCCTGGTGGAATATTTATTTTGTTATTATCTTTTATTATAAATGTTTATCCAATGGTTTCTTTAATCAGTATTATTATATATTTTAATATATTAAAAAAAATACCATCTAGAAAAATAACTGATAAAGGGAAAATGTCACTTATAAAAATTAATGGTTTAAAAAACTTTTTAGAAGATTTTTCCAATATTGATGATAGTAAATTAGAAGAGTTACACTTAAGAGATTTTTACTTACCTTATTCTGTAATTTTAAACATAAATAATAAAGCATCTAAAGAACTAATAGATAAAATAAATAATATTATTCATATAGACTAATTAATCAGTTCTTTTTTACACTTATAATTATTTTTATTGTCTTTTAATTTAAAATAATATATAATGAAAGTAGTTAAGAATAGGAGTGGGAGCATGAAAGAAGAGATATTGGGATTAGAAGCTGATTTTGCTAATAACGAATATTTTGGTACTAATGTATGGACTGAAGAAAAATATCGTGTTCTAAGTGGAAATGTACCAGTTTTATTATCTGCTCCTCATGCTGTTAATCAAATTCGTGAGGATGATGTAAGAGATGCGGAAAAATATACTGGTGCATTAGTAAGATATCTTTCAAATACCACTAATTCTTATGCAATATTTCAACTGTTTACTCACGCTGATCCTAATACCGATGTTGAAAATGATTATAAAAATGCCGTTATTAACTTGATAAATACTTATGGTATAAAGTTATTATTGGATATTCATTCTAGCACTTTTAAAGATGATACTGATATAGACATTGTAACCAATTCAAGACAAACGTTACATGGTTATGATAGTTTAATAGATAAATTAAAAGAATTATCAGTTAAATATGATATAAAAATAGATGAAAATAACGTTCCAAATAAAGAAAAAGAAAATGAAATTATAACAGTCTCATCATTATTATGTGGTATTCCTACAATAAGAATGGTGATTAATAACAAAAAACTCGATATAGAAAATAACAGCATTGAAAAAATAATAAAATTCATAGAAGAATTTATTTCATATTTTAATTATTCATAGTGTAAAGTAACATAAATTTACTTGTATATATTATGCAAATGATGGTATAATATAAATGCCTGAAGGTATCGAAAGCTAGCATATTTAACCCGCTAATTTATTAAAGGGAATCAGAATCAATAGTGGTGTTCATGCTTAATTTAATTAAGAAGTCTAAAGCTATTGTGGGATGCCCACCTGCAACAATGCAGGTTTATCTTGCTAGTAATCGACCCTTTGGGTCTTTTTTATTGAAATAAATTTTAATAAATTATATAATTTAATTATGGTGATTTTATGGAACAATATAGTAGAATAACAAAAATAATTGGTGATGATAATTTAAAAAAATTAAAAAGCGCTAAAGTGTTAATTGTAGGATTAGGAGGAGTAGGGGGAAACGCCCTTGAAATAATTGCTAGAAGTGGCATTTCAAATATTGCGATTGCAGATTTTGATGTTTTTGAAGAAAGTAATTTAAATAGACAAATATTATGTTTAAAAAATAGTATAACTAAAAAGAAAGTAGAAGTTGCTAAAGAAAGAATTTTAGCAATTAATCCTAACTGTAATTTAACAATAATTGATGATAAAATAAATGAAGAAGTTTTAAATAAATACAAAATTAATGTAAACTACATAATAGATGCATGTGATGATGTAAAGGCAAAAGTTTCTTTAATAAAATAT
Organism: uncultured Bacilli bacterium; assembly: GCA_947630435.1. GTDB lineage: Bacteria > Bacillota_I > Bacilli_A > RF39 > UBA660 > Aphodocola. The sequence goes on along the minus strand of CANRHO010000044.1, from coordinate 391 downwards.
GCAATTAATAATAATATGAAAATAATATCTTGTTGTGGAACTGGTAATAGACTTAATCCAGAATCTCTTAAAGTATCTAACATATGGGAAACAGATTATGATCCATTAGCTAGAAAATTACGTTATGAATTAAGAAAAAATGCTATTAATTATAAACTGCCTGTTGTAATTTCTAAAGAAAAACCATCTATAAAAACAAAAGGTTTTGTTGGATCTATGGCAATGGTTCCTAATGCTGCTGGTATTTTACTTGCAAGCTATGTAATAAATGACATATTAAATAGCAATTAAAAACATATTGTATTAAAATCAATTAAATGTTACAATTAATATTGTAAAATAGGAGTTGATTATAGTGAAAAAGCCAAAATTATTATTAACGTTTATAATA
>CANRHO010000043.1 GCA_947630435.1 uncultured Bacilli bacterium | reverse complement strand
TAGCAAAAGTAGTTTCTTTCTAAAAAAATTATATCATAATTTTTATTTAGTTTGTAGTTTTTTAACAATTAAATAAATTATGTCTATCTAAAGATCATTTTTGTTTGTTACTAAACAATTAAACACTTTATATAAAAATAAAACGGATATTAATCCGTTATTGTTTTTATAAAATAACTTTCATATATTATTATCACTTTTATCGCACTTATTTTGTTTAACTACTTAAAAAACAGTTAAAAGGGTTTCGATATAAAAATTTCAAACTTATTTAATTATACTTAATATTTTTGGTAAAAAAACGTATGTTCCAACACTTGCCGCCGTTATGGCAGATATTAAAACCGCACCTGCCGCAACATCTTTTGCTACCATAGCAAGTGGGTTAAATTTACTAGTATATAAATCAACTACAAGTTCAATTGCCGAATTAACAAGTTCTGATGTTATAACAAAAGCAATCATTGCAAGTACAAGTAACCACTCATATAAAGCAATTTTAAATATAAGACCCAAAATAATTACTAAACTAGTAGCGATTAAATGAATAAGAATATTTTGTTCTCTGTTAAAAAACTCCTTCAATTTATTCATGTTACCTACCTAAAAATTGACATTATTTTTGGAATGAAAACTACTAGCCACATTCCAAGCGCCATCATATCCGCTACAAAACAAGCAGCAGAAGCAGTATCTTTAGCTACTTTTGCTAAGGGATGATATTCTTGCGTTACCATATCTACAACAGCTTCAATAGATGTATTAAATAGCTCTGTAACAAGTATTAAAGCTCCCATTACTAAAGTTATAACCCATTGGATAGGAGTTATTTTAAAACCGAAACCACACGCAATTATAATAATCATCACAATAACGTGTAATATCAAGCTTTGTTCGTGAATGTAAGCATATTTTAATCCATCGAACGAATATTTAAAACTTCTTAAAATTCTTTTAAAGCCAAGTTTTTTAAATCCTTGTTCTTCTACGTATTTTCCACGTGATATTTCTACTTTAACTTTCTTTTTTGATGCCATAACTATTCAACAACTCCTTTTGTATGTTAAACATTTTTTCTTCGTCTTTTTTATTCATATGATCGTATCCTAATAAATGAAGTAGCCCATGAACCCCAAGAAAACAAATTTCTCGTTTTATACCATGATTATATTCCTTAGCTTGACTAATAACTTTATCATATGATATATAAATATCTCCTAATACCCTAACTTCCGGAATTTCGATTTGTTTATTATCTTCTAAAGCAAACGAAATAACATCTGTTTCTTTATCTACGCCGCGATATTTATTATTTATTTTATGGATACTTTCATTATTTACTATTATAACATTAAACATAACATTTTTCAACGAAAGCTTATCCGTACAATAAATAATAAATTTTTTAAGGTCATCTATTTCTTTTATATCCTTGCCATATTCGTTAAATATTTCTATATAGTTCACGATAAAAACCTCCAAAAATCAAATTTAAATGCTAAGTATATTATAGTCAATATAACAACTAAACACAATACATCAAGAAAAACCTGACTTTTCATAAAACGTGGAAGCTTGTCTGCTATTTTATCACTAAAGTTGTATATTAAATAACCTATGACTCCTCCCGTAGTATTTAAAATTATATCATCAATATCTGCGGTACGACCTATAATACTTTGAGCAAATTCTATTGAACAAGATACTAAAAAGGTTAAAAACATCGTTAAGTATATTTTATTGTTTTTTACATAATGAGTTACAAATATACCAAAAGGAATAAACAAAATTGTATTACCAACTACGTTTTTGAAAAATAATTTTGATGATACATTATATCTAAAAATTTCTTTAAAAGGAATAAGATTATTAGTACCATAATTATTGTCCTGAAACGTAACTATATAATATAAAAGTAATATATATATAATAAAACATAACATTAAAAGTTCTTTATAAAGCACAAAATTTTCTTTATTATACAATATATAAGCAATTCTAATAGATACGATTATTACCGTAAATATAAAAAGCATTGGCCATATATTATGTATAACATCTAAAAAAATACTTGTAAACATAATCAAACCTCTTATTTATTAGTTTTCTTTAGGTATTTGTTTATCCAACAAACTTTTATCTACTTCTTTATAACTTGTTATATCCTCACATACCTTAAAGAAAACGTCTACTTCTATTTTACTATCATCGGAGGTAAAGTTCAAAGTTTTTTTACTTATAATATATTCGTTTTTACTTAATTTTTTTATAATCTTATCTTGTGCCAATTCTTCAGCCTTTCTTATTGCTTGATTTTTCGTATATTTTTGTATTTTTACTTTAGTTTTTCTTTGTTTTTCAACTCTTATGCTAAATGGAAAAACTTTACTTTTAATTAACACTTTTTTCTTTTCCAAATATGATTTTTCATAGTTTTTAAGAAGGGAAAATTCTTTGTTCATAAAACTAAATATAAGATTATTTTTAACTTGATCTAAATATATTACTTCTTTATAGTTAAGAGGATATTCAACGTTTACTAAATACCAAGTTTCAGCATATACCTTTCCCTTAGCCCTTACTTGTCCTTTTACCGTTTCATCTTTTATTATATCTCCAGATATAATTGTTTCACCTTGTGTGACATAATCATTTTTCTTTTTTAGAATAACACCATTTTCAGCTTCTATACTAATTATTATTCCACTTTTTTTGGCAATTATATGTCTTGGATTTTCACTTTCTTTTTCTTTATTTATTTTTCTTTGAGTAACTTTTACGTTTAATATGCTGCCTTTTCTTTCTATTTCTAACCATTCGATGTCGTTTTTATTATTTTTTACTATTTTATCAATAATTTTTTTTCTCTTGTTAAAATTAGGAACTAACCTAAACTTATTTATTTTGTTTTCCTTTAATTCTTTATTAACAAGGGTCCTTATTCTTTTATCATTATGGATTACATTAACATCAAGTATTATATTACTCAACATAAATAAAATTATAATACCTATTAAAAAAGAAATGAAAAAAGTATAATTATTTTTAAACAGAATTACATACTTAATAAAGCCATAATATTTAACTACTGAAATATTGTAGATGGTATTTTTATTAATAATTTTTAAATAATCATCATAACTTATTTTTAATTCTACTTTTTTATGATTTATTTCTTTATAATCACTATAAACCATTTTATTAAAAAAATAACGCCTAATAAATAGTTTCGGGTTTCTACCAGTGATACTTATTTTAACGTAATTAATCATTAAAACTTCCTAGTTCTATAGAATTTATTTTACCTGATATAACCAAATATTCCTTAAACATGGTTTCAATTACTAAATCCTTACCCTTTATATTTATTAATTCATTATCTTTTGAAATGGTTACTTTTGAAGAGGTAAAATTCTCAATGTTATCATAATAATATACTTTTACTTTTTTATTGGTTATTTTTATTTCAAAATTATTACATTCAACGTAATCATTTATTACTTTTCTAAGGCTCATAGTATCACCAATAAATTTTATGCAAAAAAAAACTTACTATGTAATAGTAGTAAGCTTTTTTATACATAATGAGTAAAGAAAAACTAGGAATCTTTTCTTTCACGTTTAGCCGCCTTACGACTGTTCTTAATAGCTTCTTTCTTAGCGTTTCTTCTTTGTACTCCCGGTTTATCAAAAGCTTGTTTCTTTTTAATTTCTGAAGGGAGACCGCTTTTAGCTACTCTTTGCTTGAACTTCTTTAACGCTCCATCAACGTTTCCGTTTTTAACTTGAACAGTTATCATTTTTCTTTCCCCCCTCTCCTTTTTTTCTAATAGTAATTATAACACCTAAAAAAGGTTATTACAATAAGTTTTTTGGCTTTTATAACAAAAAAAGACAGATTTTTTTAAAAAAATCCGGTCTTTTTTTATAAATTCATTATTATTCTTATAAATGTACCAATTATTCTTCCTAATTGCAAAATAAATTTAAGAGAATAACTTATCATTGGTATCATAACCGGTAATAATGAAATAAAAATTATGGTTTTAACTATTTTTTTTATTTTAATGGACAAGCATTACCACCTATTAATCTTCTTATGCTACTTCCTAAGTATCTTCCTATATCCATAAATGAGTTAAAACCCTTTATTAATGAATTAATCAAAGTCGCACTTAAGCTAGCACCCGCTTTTATTTCTTTTAATTCCTTGTTTTTTAACTTCATATATCCTCCTTTCTTATCTACACTTAAATGGTCTTGCTATTCCATCAAATATTCCAACTATGAAAGTAATTCCTGCGATTATACCTGCGATAGCCCAGCCACTTATTGCTCCTGCCTTGATTTTTTTTAATTCGTTTTGTTTTAGTTTTTCCACACATCCTCCTTCTTAAATTATTATTTTTATATTATAAATTAACTATTTTATCAAATAAATCTTGATTAGATAAACGGTGAGTAATTAAAATAATTATTTTATCTTTATAATCTTCTTTTATTGCTTTTAAAATCTTCCTTTCTAAAAAAGCATCCATCTGACTTGTGGTTTCATCGAAAATTATTACGTTACCAGAATTATTAAGTATTTGTGCTATAAAAACAAGAGATAGCTCTCCTCCAGATAAATTAGAACTAGTATTATCTATAATGGTATCATATTTAATGTTTCTTTTTCCTAAAATTTCATCTAAAACTTTTTTAAAGTTTTTTCTTAAATTCATTTTGGAACCAAAAGTAATATTTTCTAAAACAGTATCACTTAATAGTCTTACTTTTTGATCTGCGTATGTTATGCTTTTTCTTAATTGCCCACTGGTATAACTATTTATACTTTTTTTATTTATAAAAATATTTTTACCATCACTTTTAATCTCGCTAGTTAACATTTTGAATAACGTAGTTTTACCGCTTCCTGAAGGTCCATTTATCATGATGAAATCATTTTTTGTTATTTTTAAATTAACGTTTTTAAAAATAACTTTTTTATTGTAACTATAGCTTACGTTTTTAAATATGATATTATTAACATCAATTAATGATAATCTATTATCTATTTGTTTTTCTTTATATAAATCTTTTATTCTAACGTATGAACTTTTAAAATCTGAATACATTCCAATTAAGCTACATACGGCGCCTATTGAATCATATATTATAGACTCTAAATAAGTAACAAAAAGCAAACTAGAAATAGATATATCAGTTTTAATTAATATATAAATTGATAAGATAAGTGAAATTAAAATTAATATTTTATATATCATGTTTTTATTTTGATATAACAAGCTTAATTTTTTATATCCTTCAATAGTTTCATTATATGATGTTATTATCTTATCTTCTAAATAATTTTCCTTACATAAGTTTTTGATGTTTATCATAGAGTTTATTCCGTCAGATATCTTGGTATTTAATGCCTCATTTTTAATTTGTAAATCGTAATTTTTATATAAATTATTTTTATAAAATAGACTACTATAGAAGATAATAAGGAATGTAACTGCTAAGTTCAAAAAAAAGGTAGCAATATTAACATAAAGTAAAAATATGAAAGAAATAAATATTATTATTACATTTACAAATAAAATTTGAACAGATGCATAAGCCATTTGTTTAATATAAGATAAATCATTTATTTTAGATATTAACTCTCCTGCTGATTTTTTATGATAAAATACATGAGGAAGGTTGATAATTCTTTTTAAAGTAGGAATTGTAATTGCACGATCAGTCATTATTTGATATTTCAATAAAACTCTTTCTTTTATAAAATCAATCATTTCCTTTAAAATACCAATTGTAAAGAGCATAACTAGAATAACAATTATTTTATTACTATTTTTAAAACTTTCAATTACAAAAGATAGTAAATAAGAATAAAATATATTTAAAATTGACAAAAACAAGATAAGACTTGTTATTAAAATCACAAATTTTTTGTTTAATACTTCTTTTTTTATTGATAACGAATTATCATTATTAAACACAATTGATATACCGGTATATATTTTTTTAAATTCATCTTTATTAAGGTATAATATTCCGCGTGAGGGATCACTAATTTTTACTTTATTGTTAGTAATTTTTAATACAACAACAAAATGCTGAATATTATTATTTACTGTATGAGCTATAAAGGGAAAGTTAAGTGTGTTTTTTAAAAAGTAATTTTTGTACCCTATTGCTTTTACACCATACTCTTTAGCTACTCTTACTATCTCATATGCACTTACTCCTTGATTATCTATTTTTATTTTTGATTTAATATTCTCATAGCTAACATTTATACCAAACATATTCAAAATAGTTGTTAAACACGCTATACCACAGTCATTAACTGATTTTTGCCTTACAACACATTTACTATTTATATTATCACCTCCTCATACTTATAATTAGACATAACTTTTAAAATTCCTCTAAATTTTTGAAAAAATTTTATTTTTTTTAATTTTTTCAAATTTT
>CANRHO010000042.1 GCA_947630435.1 uncultured Bacilli bacterium | reverse complement strand
TAAAAAATAAAATTAGAAAAAATAAAAAAAGAATTCTTAACGCAATTGAAGATGGAGTTAAATTTGTAATTCATGGTAACAGCATAGAAATATTTAACAACAGCTTTAAAAAAGAAAACATAAATTTATTTACTGCTTATGATAAAAAAAGAATAATTAAGAAAAATAAATTAAAAATAATTAATAGTTTAAAAACTGGCATTGATACGTTTAATTTTAGATATAAAAACTTAACATGTTTTAAATAAAAAGACAAAGTAAACTACTTTGTCATACTTACTTTAAAAGGAGATTTAAAATTAGGATCTTTACTTTCTTTATATTCAAATAACATGTTTAATGAAAAATATATTATAAGAAGTAAAATTACTATTTCAAGTAAGTTTATTATGTTTTTTAAAATTGGATTAGTAGTATTTTTATTATCTTGAAAAATTCCACAAAATGAACAAAATCGCGCTGATAAAGGAATTTTTTTTCCACATCTAAAACAATATTTATTTTCATTAACAACAACTTTTTCATCTTCTTTTAATTCAGATATAGATTGATTTTTTAAATTATCACCATTATCATATACGTGTGACTTATCTTTACTTTTATTATAAAAGGTTATGTAGTCATCTATTTTATTATCAAAAGCTTCTTTTTTAGATACAATTGTATTTTCAAATGGTTCATATGTATTATCAGTAACTATATCCTTAGGTTCAGCTTTACTATTTGAAAAATTAACTATTTTATGTTTTTCATCTAAAACACATAATACCTTTATCAAAAAATAAGATATAAAACCTGCTATAGAAACATATAAATAAATTTTTAAATTAGAAAGTATTTGAAATAATGTCGCAGAATTATTTATTATCCTAAACTGAATAACATTAAATATATATATAATTGCAGCACTTATTCCTATTCCAAGTGGTATAAATGTTAATATTTTCTTCATACTTGTCTCCTCTTTTTATAAATCATTTTTAAATGCTTTTATTATAATCATTTTATGAAAAAAGGCAAGATGTATAATATGAACCACGTTTCATATATCTTAATCAACTATTTTATTCTTGCTTTATTAAGAATTAAATCAATATCTACATACCTGATATTACAATTTGATTTTACAAGTTTCCTTAAATGTTCTAAATATTCACTACTTGGTTCATAGTTTTCAAATACTTTGTTAATCACTTTTTGTTTTTTATCATTTTCTTTTACTTTATGTTCTACCCAATTTTCTCGTGCATTAACTTCCTTTACATATGATTTTGTACCATATAAAGTTGGTCTCATAATATCGCCTCTTTTTTATTTAAGAATTTGATATGTATGATAGCACATTACTTGTATTTTTACAAGATATTATTTATTTTAATAATTACTACATTATTTATTTTAATAATTACTACAATTTACTTAGACATTGTTATTTGTTACTTCTATGTTTACATTTCATTTATTTGCAACATATATCATATATTTTTTGTTTTGGTTAAATGCACTTTCATATGTTTGTAATATAACATGTTTTTAATATAATATGTAAAAAGAACTTATAGAACACATAATTTAAAAAGAAGAAGGGCCATTATATACTATAAGTTCATGTTGACATCTTGTACATACAACATAAAATAGGTATCTTTCATCCTTTGTATATATATTATCTTTATCAGTATAAGAAATTACAGAATCAAACTCCAATCCCTTTGACAGATAACTTGGTACTATGACTAAATTTTTATTAAACTTTTTTTCATTTTCCTCCATTATACTTATATCTTTTATTTCTTCCTTTAATTTATTATATAACTTTATACTTTCTTCTTTATTTTTTGTAATTACCGCTACAGAATTATATTTGTTTTTTAATTCTAATATATCATCTTTTAATTCATTTATATCATCTTTAAACTTTACTGGCACGTTATTTGGTTTTCTAATTGAACTAATATGATTCAACCCAAGAATTTTATTTGTATATTCTATTATTTCTTTAGATGACCTATAAGTTTTAGTAAGTTCCACATATTTACTATTCTGATCTAATATTTTCGTTAAAACATCAAGTGTTTCATATTTTTGATAAGGATTAATAGTTTGATTGACATCACCAAGTATTGTAAAAGATGCGTTTTTAAATATTTTCTTTAGAATAATATATTGCATTTCGTTATAATCTTGTGCTTCATCAATAACTATGTGTTTTATTAAATTACTATAGGGAAAACCATTTAACAAACCTTTCAAATATATAAAACACAAAGCATCTTCATAGTTAATCTTCTTTACATTTAATTTTAAACAATACTCTTTTCCATATGCTTTTTTAAATGAATCACTTTTATATAAATCTTGATATAATTTTTTAAAGTCTTGTTTTATATTTAATAATTCTTTTATTTTCTTAATAAAACTTCTTTTTCCTTTTCCATAACTTATACCGGTTTTATCACAAAGATGCTCTGCCATTTTTTCTATTCTAGAAAACAAAGGTAATTTATTAAACCTGTCTTTTAAAAGGTAATTTAAATAACTTTTTTCTATTGAATCAAATCTAGTTTCTAAATCATTTGTTATGTTTATTTTATTTTCTATTTCCTTATAATAATTTTCTATTACCAATATCATTTTATTAGATAATTTAAATGCTACAACCTCAGGATTACTTTCCATTGCCGTGTAAAACCTTTCAATAAATTCAGCGAAAGTCTCTATACTTTTAAACTCTTTTGCATAAGATCTTGCGAAATCATGAAAAGTAGTATTCATAGTATTGTCCTCCCCTAATTCCGGAAGTACGTTAGATATATATTCTTGAAATACATTATTAGGAGAAAAAATAAGTACGTTAGATGATTTCAGATTTTTTATTTTATATAGTAAGAAAGCTATTCTATGAAGTGCAACAGATGTTTTTCCACTTCCTGCTATTCCCTGAACAATTAAGTGCTTGTTAGATATGTTTCTTATTATTTCATTTTGTTCCCCTTGTATCGTATTTACTATGTTTTTCATTTTTTCTGATGAAGATGAAGACAAAACCTCTTGTAGACATTCGTCCACTACATTTAAGTCGTTATCAAATACCCTAATTAATTTTCTATTTTCTATTTTGTATTGTCTTCTTAAAGACATATACCCTTCTATTTTACCATCCGGTGATTCATACATAGCAGGTCCTATACCATAATCGTAAAACAAGCTTGCAATAGGACTTCTCCAGTCATAAATTAAATAATTTAAGTTGTTTTCTACATTAGTAAGACCTATGTAAATACATTTAGTTTTACCCTCCTTTTCTTTAAAATCAATTCTTCCAAAATAAGGTGCGTACTGAATTTTTAATAACTTTTTATAGTATTCCATCTTCATTAGCATAAAATTAGCATCCATTTGAGATGACATTAATCCAGTTTTCATTTCTACTGAATCTATGCTTCCCTTATCTTCCCATAATATTTTTTTAAATTCAGTTATTTCTTCTTGCTTAACATGAATTTCCTTTTGTAAAATATCTAATTTTTTAGATATTTCCTTTGATGTGTTCCTCAAGTAGTTATTCTCCAGCTTTATTTCTCTATCAGATAAAGCCATTATAGTATCCCTTCCTTTCTAACACATGCAAAAAAGCCACATATTTCTATGTAGTAAATATAAAATATATGATTTTTTGCAAAAACGTCATATTCATTATACAATATATGTATAAAAAATCAATAATATTAATACAATTATTTATCTTTTTTTACATCTTTTTTCACTACGTGTCCGGGTATTCCTACCACCGTTTTACCATTTTCAACATTTTTTATCACAACCGCGTTAGATCCTATTTTAACATTATCTCCTATTATAACATTTCCTAATACCTTTGCCCCACTACCTATAAATACATTATTCCCTATAGTGGGATGTCTTTTTTTGTTTTTTTCTTTACCGGTACCTCCTAAGGTAACTCCATGAAACATAGTAACATTATTTCCAATTACAGCAGTCTCACCTATTACAACTCCAGTTCCATGATCAATAAATAAACCTTTGCCTATTTTTGCTCCAGGATGAATTTCAATACCAGTTCTTCTTTTGGCAAACTCAGATATTAATCTTGCAACAAAATACATTTTGTAATTATAAAAAAAACTAGATATTTTATAGTATACTTGAGCTCTAAAAGAAGGATATAAAAACACTTCCAAATAGCTTTTCATAGCGGGATCATTTTTCTTTATGGTATCAATTTGATCCCTAATAAAAGATAACATAAACATCACCAATTTATAATATGAAAAATTCATGTTATAGAATGTACTTTGTAATTAATATAAAAAATAATTTTTTTGAACTCTAAAGTAGACATTAATAAAAAAGCAGTTTTATGCAAGTGTTATAATACGCTTTGCAAAAAAGTGTATTTTTAATGGCTTAAAAAGGTCAAAAATCCAATAAAATTTATATTAGAAGTATTATCGCAAATCTAGTTACAAATATTTAAAAAACGAAATATTCCTGCCAAAACCATTAGAGCATAAAAATTAAAGAAAATTATAAATTATATAACATATGTACCGTACTTAATATAAGTCCTAAAACTTATTATAAATATAAAAACAAGGAAGAACCTAAATTATGATTATTTAATTATGGATAGAAAAAAGATATTAAAAATAAAGTTAAAAAAAAAGAAAAATAACTTTTCTTTTCTTAATATAATACTTTTTTATTAATGTCTACTTTAACATTGTCTTTTATTTAATATATTTAAGTTCTCCCATTTGCGAAGTTGGAACAAAACCTGACTTTGCATTTATAACATCTGGAATTCTATTTACAATGGTTGCACAAGTAAGTTCTACCGTTGCAGGTTTTTCAATTACAAGCGTCGTATCCGGCTCTGCATAAATAGTCCACTCGTTTTTATCAAATTCATCTTTGTTATATACTTTTCCTATGCACTCTGTTTCAAGTGTTATACCTTCTTTAGTTTTGGTTGTAACAACAGCACTCATGCCAGTTACCATTCCTTTCTTAACAGTCATCCCTAAAGTACTAGATTCTATGTCATAATCATTAAATTGAGGAACGCACTTTTGAGTTTGACTAACAACTGTTAATCCTAACTTATCACAAAGCCATCCGTTTACGTTCCACATATATGATGGTGCATAATTACCACTTTCTATTATTTTTTGTCTTTCTTCTTTAGAAATTTCATCTATAGATGCTATTTCTTTTTCAAATTCTTCTTTAGTTAATCCTGCTCCATGAGCTTTTGCAAGAGCAATTCCATAATCCTCTACGTTATATGAAGAACTTCCTTTTATTTTGGTTACATTATGACTTGCACCTACTAAAGTAGTTATTAAATTACCCCAAAACGCATCCTGATAACCACTACCTGTTATCGTACAATTATTTTCTTTTGCAAGCTCATCAATTTTTTTAGTTAAATTCGGATTGGAATTCATTGGATAAAATGCTTCTTCACAAGTAGTTATGGCATTAACCCCGCATTCAGCACAAATCATAAGTGCATCAGATACATCATTAAGTAAACTCATAGTTGTTACTATTACACAGTCGGGTTTTAATTCGTTTAGTAACTTTTGTGCATCTTTTGCATCATTTACCTTAACGCCTAAATTATCACCGCCGATTATTTGTCCAATATCTTTTCCTATTATATCAGGGTTTATATCAACCGCCCCAACTATTTGTCCACCATTTTCAATTACGTAGCGCATGGTGTAAACACTCATTTTTCCACATCCATATTGAAATATTTTAATATCGTTCATTTTAACCTACCTTTCTAATTTTATTATACAATTATTAAGAATAATAAAAAGATAGAATTTTGTTAAATGTAAAGTAAAGTGTTATAATTATTATGGTGGTTATATATGAATAGCAACTTAAATTATTATGAATTATTAGGAATTAAAAAAAACGCAAATAACGAAGAGATAAAAGATGCATATAAAAAACAAATGAAAAAATGGCATCCGGATATAAACAAATCGTGTGATGCCACAACAATATCATCTAAATTAAACGAAGCTAAAGAAATATTATTAGATCCTGTAAAAAGAAAAGACTATGATGAGTATTTAAATAAAAAAATAGATGAAAATTATAATTATTATACTCAAAATAAACAAAACACAAATAACCATAATAAAGAAAATACTCAATACGAAAATGAAAAAGTTACTAAATGGCAATATTTAAAAGATTGGCTTAAATATTCTAAAGTATCTGGTATGAATAAAATATTTGCAACTATAGGAGTTTTACTTGAAAGCTTACTTTGTTTTGTAATAAAATGCATTTTAATAATTATTGCATACGTATCATTTTATTTAAGTTATTTTATAAGATTATTTTATAACTTTATGGCACCATTGTTAGGTATACTTGCTACATTATTTATTATAATGTGCTTAACAGACGGTTTTAAACAAACCATTAATAACAATCCTGGAAGTTTAACAGCTATTATTTTAATAGTAGCCATATATGTTTTAAGTTATATATTACCAATATTTTCAAGAAAAATATTATCTCCAAAAATATTTGATGTTTTATACAATAAAATTGATATAACCTTATTTAAATATTGTGTTGGATATAAAGATTAGACAAAATTATTACTTGACCTATTAATTAATATAGTGTAAAATTAACTTTGTCAGACGGAGTGATACTCAAGAGGCTGAAGAGGCGCCC
>CANRHO010000041.1 GCA_947630435.1 uncultured Bacilli bacterium | reverse complement strand
TCACCTTTTATCCTTTTTAATTTCATGTTATCAGCACCTTACTTTTTATCATTATTCCCTTGTTTATAATATCATATACCCCCCCCCAGTCAATATTTTACTTTTTTGTGCATAAAAAAACTACTTTAATTAGCATTTTAAAATAGTTTTTTATAACTTTTAAAATTAATCTTGAACATATATAATAGTTATATCTAAATTACTAATAGAAACATCATCTGATGGTATATCTTCTGCCTCTTGTTTATAAGCTAAAGTTAGAACCAACTCTTTAGTTTCTCCATTAGCTAGTTTATCTTCAGCCTTAACTTCATTACCATTTTTATATTTAAGTTCATACGTTAAGTTTTTACAAGCTATATCAGCATCCACATCAACATTGCTTAATGAAGAGCATTGTAATTTATTCTTTGTTAACGTTCCTATTTTAGCGTCTATTGTTCCGTTATTTTTAACCTTAAATTCATATGTTACCGAATCACCTGGTTTTGTTAAAACCACATTCCAATCTTTAATCATTGTACCTTCTAATGTTGGTTCATGTTCAACGGTTGCGCCTCCGGTTTTAGTCATGGTAGTTGTTTCCGCATTTTCAAAATGAATATCCCATGTTGCAGCATCTAAAGTTGCCGTACCATTTATTGTTAATGTTGTTGATAACGCTGCAAATGCTACCGTTAAGCCAAGTACTGCTACTACTAGAGCTATTACGCTTAACGTTTTTATTTTTCTTTCTTTTTCCACTTTACTCCTTCTTTCTATTTTACTACTATTAATATAACATCCATGTTTATAAAAAGTCAACATAAAAATGTCTTATGTTTATTTTGCACCTCAAAAGAAAAATTATTCTAGTTCATTTTTAAAATTTGAAACGTAATCCTTAAACTCTTTACCTCTTATTTCACACTCTTTATATTGATCCCATGAAGCAGATGCCGGCGATAAAAGCACTACGTCTTTTGGTTTTGCAATTGATATGATTTTTTTGAATCCATCCTTTAAAAATTCGTAAACATAGGTTTTAATACCCAAACTTTCTCCAAATTCTTTAACTCTATTTCTACACTCGCCTATTGCTATTATTGCTCTGACTTTTTTCATATATGGAGTCAAATCATTAAAATTTTGCCCTCTTTCTAACCCACCTAAAATAATTATGATAGGATCGTTAAACGAAGATAAAGCAATTTGAGTACATTTAATATTGGTCGCTTCAGTATCATTGTAATACCTAACACCATTAATTTCCCCGGAAAACTCTAATCTATGCTCTACTCCTTTAAAATTACATGATACTTTTTTAATAACATCATCTGATATATTAAGTTCTTTTGCAACTAAAATTGCTGCCATTACGTTTTGTGCATTATGCTTTCCCACTATAATCATATCTTTGGTATCTAAAAGCTTATTACCCTTATAGTAAATAATATCATTTTCTAAGTAACAGTCAACATTTTTATCATTACAGGAAAAATAACGCTTATTTGATTTGATATTTTCAGTTTGATTTAATACTTCTTTATTATCTAAGTTAAGTATTGCCACGTTTTTTTCAGTCTGATTTTTAAATATTTTTGTTTTTACATCTTTATATTTTTGATAACTATTATCAAAAAAATCTACATGGGCTTCTGATAAATTAGTCATAACCGCGATATTAGGTTTAAACTCTTTAATATCATTTAGTTGTTGACAAGAAGTTTCCATAACAATTATATCACCGCTTTTTATCTTATCTAAAAAACTACATAACGGAAAACCAATATTACCTGCTAAATGGCATCTTATTCCAGCCTCTTTAATAATTTCATAAGTAAGAGAAGTAGTTGTCGTTTTACCATTAGTTCCAGTTATAGCAACTAATGTAACATCTGATGGTAATAATTTATAAGCCATTTCTACTTCATTTATGACTTTTATTCCTAATTTTTGAGCTTTTTGTACATACTTATGATGTATTGGTACACCCGGATTTTTTATTAAGTAATCATAACTTTTATCTAATAAATCATCAGGATGAGAACCAAAGAAAAATTTAACGCCTAATTTTTCTAATTCATTTAATTTCTTTTTGTCTATTTCACTTTTTTCTTTACCATCGTTTATTAAAACTTCATTTCCTCTTTTTATCAAAAATTTAGCTGCTTCATATCCGCTTCTGGCAAATCCCAATATGAATATTTTATTATTTTCAAACACATTAAACACCTCTAGTTAATTATACTATATTTAAAGTCGTTTGTTTCTTTTTTTGTAACAAACTCCTTTATTTAACACGTTTTTTACTACTTCTTTATGTAAATATTCTTTGAATCCTAATGAAAAAAAAGGATATCTTTTATAAATATATTCAACATCACAACCGTCTGCTACATGATAATTATTAGGATCTTTAACCAAACCTGATACGTCGTAAATATAACCATCTATTAAAGTGGCACAATGCATTTTATCATTTTTTATCATAAGCTCTGCTTGAGGATAGAATCTTTTTAATAAAGTAAAGTACTCATAGCAATATCCACCACCAAAAGTAATTATGGCTGAATTATTTAAATAGTAACACCCATATTCGTTATAAGCTCTTTCATAATTCTCATTTATTATATTAATTGTTTCTATTATGTCCATAAAAAAATCACCTTATTAAATTATAGTGATTTTTTTTAAATAATTTGTCGAAATATATACGAAAAACTTTATTTATATTGCATTTTATTATTTTTCAATATCATACATTAATCCTTTATAATACTTCCAAGCTAAAATTCTAAACGCCATCTTATCTATTATAGATTCTGTTAACGTACCTTCTTGAATATATTTTTTTACATTATTTATTGCATTTTCATAATTAGTTACTATAATCAAATCATTACCTGATAAAATAGCTTGTTTTACAGAATCTTTATCAGTTATTGCTGCCATATCAATATCATCTGTCATTATTATTCCCGTAAATGAAAGTTCATTTCTTAAGACGTTATGAACGCTAGCTGATAAAGATGCAGGGTTATTTTTATCCAACGCCGGAACGGTATTATGACTTACCAAAACGGCCTCTGCACCCGCTTTTATGCCAGCTTTAAAAGGAGGTATGTCATCTTCAAATAACTTAGAGTATGTTCTATTATCCGTAGTAGCAGATTCGTGAGTATCTGCATTATTTCCATATCCTGGAAAATGTTTTAAGGTGTATGATACTTTAGACCCCAAACTAGCTTCTATTACCGTTTTAGCATAATTTTCAGTAAGTTTTGTATCTTCTTTTAACGTTCTATCATACATATAACTTTTTGGATCTGTTGCAACATCAACTACTGGTGCTAAATTTACATTTATGCCTAAGTCCTCCAAAATTTCTGTTTTATTTATGGTATCTTCTCGTATTAAATTCATACCACCTTCTTTATATAATTCTGATGGCGATTTAAATGGGGTTTTTACTAAGTTTTTATTACTACTTATCCTACTTACTTTACCACCTTCTTCATCTACTGCAATTAGTAATGGTATTTTATAAGAATTTTGATAACCATCTATCATATCGATTACTTCTTTTTTTGTTTTATCAGAAAAATCTCTTCCAAATAATAAATAACCACCAAATTTGTACTTTTGTAATTCAGATATTTGATTACTACTTGGTACTCTAACCAAAAATATTTGTCCTATTTTTTCTTCTAAAGAAAGAGTTTTAAGTTTATTATAAGCCATATCATAAAACTCACTAAACATACCATTATCATTCCAAAAGTCTGGCATGTTTTTTGTTTTATCTTCAGTCGAAATACTAACTATACTAACCGTTTGTTTTTCAGAATTTTTATTTAGTTTCCCACTATATTTAACGTTAATATTTTCACCTATTTCATAAGATATATCATCAATGTTAATAAAAGTATATATAACATTATCTTTATCCATTACTTTGATAGAATCATTTGATACCTCTAATACAGATACATCTATAGATGATACTTTTTTGGTGGTGGTTTTAGTCGTTGGCTTTACTAAAACCGCAGTAAGCATACATATAAATATTATTGATAAACAAAATACTACTTTTTTATTCATTTTCAAATTCCTTTCACTTTATATTAAATAATATGTAATAAAAATAGTTATATTAAATACTTTTGATATTTTTATTTATTAATTCTTTATTATAATTTATATAATCATTTAAATAATTATAAAAACACCATTTAAAATAACCATATATATCATCTTTTATTTGCTTATGATTTAGATTTATTATTTTCAATTCTTTATTGGTTAATATAAAATATTCATTAAGGATCCTTTTACCATTTATATCATACGCAAAACCATTAATATAAGTATATATATGTGAAATGGTTGCATAATTATGATCTACAACAATAAACTTTGCATTTTTATATATGCTTTTTAACATTCTTGCAAAATAAAAACAATATCCGTTTGTAAAGGTCTTGTACATATTAAAATACAAAAAATCATCTTCAATTTTGTCTTTATAATATTCTTTTGTTGATATATATGCCTTTTTAATTAACTCAATTACAGCTTCAACGTTTTCTTCTAAAAAAGCATCTAAATCTTCATCCATATAATATCTCATAATATTCCTCTTTATATCAGAGTATTGTACAATATTAAGAAAAAGAAGTAAACTACTTCTTTTCAATTTTTTCTTTTCCTCCCATATAAGGCCTTAAAGCTTTAGGGATTAGAACAGAACCATCTTTTTGTAAGTTATTTTCTAAAAATGCTATTAACATTCTAGGTGGGGCAATAACGGTATTATTTAAAGTGTGCACCAATTGTTTTGTACCATCTTCTTTTTTATACCTTATTGCAAGTCTTCTTGCTTGTGCATCTGTCAAATTAGAACATGAACATACCTCAAAATACTTTTGTTGTCTTGGACTCCATGCTTCAATATCACAAGAACGATACTTTAAATCCGCTAAATCACCAGAGCAACAAACTAGCTTTCTAACTGGTATGTTTAAACTTTGAAATAATTCTACAGAATAACGCCACATCTTATCATACCAAGCATCACTATCTTCCGGCTTGCACAAAACAACCATTTCTTGCTTTTCAAACTGGTGTATTCTATAAACCCCTCTTTCTTCAATACCATGAGCTCCCACTTCTTTTCTAAAGCATGGTGAATATGACGTCATAGTAATTGGAAGATCACTTTCCTTTAATAATTGATCTTTAAATTTAGCAATCATAGAGTGCTCTGATGTGCCTATTAAATATAAATCTTCGCCCTCAATCTTATACATCATATTTTCTTTTTCTTCAAAAGACATTACCCCATCTACCGCATCAGAATGTATCATGTATGGCGGAATGCAATATGTAAATCCTTTATTAATCATAAAATCCCTAGCATAAGCGAGTACCGCTGAATGTAGTCTTGCAATATCCCCCATTAAATAGTAAAATCCGTTACCACTAACACGACCTGCCGCTTCTTTATCAATTCCATTAAATGATGCCATAATATCCGAATGATATGGAATTTCAAAATCTGGCACCTTAGCTTCTCCAAATCTTTGCTCTTCAATATTTTTAGAATCATCTTCTCCTATTGGCACATCATCCGCTATAATATTAGGAATTAACATCATCTTTTCCTTAATTTCTCGCTCTAACACTTCTTCATTATTTTCTAACGTTGGGATGTTATTTTTAATACGTGCTACTTCTTCTTTTATTTTATTAGCGTCTTCAATCCTTTTATCGCGCATTAAGTTACCAATTTCCTTACTAAGTAAATTTACCTTTGCTCTTGCTTCGTCCGCTTCGGTTTTAATTTTACGATAATTTATATCCATATCATAAACCTCATCTACTAATGGAAGTTTAGTATCCTGAAACTTCTTTTTAATATTTTCTTTTACTAACTCCTTATTTTCTCTTATTAATTTAATGTCTATCATTCTATTTTTCTTCCCTTCTATTATTTTTATGATTTACTTCTTCAAACCTATAACATTGCTTTACATCTGGATATTTTTCATGATCTACTTCAGATAAAAACATATTTACTGGTCTTGCCCACAACTTATTTTTATGACTATATATAACTAAATCTTCAATACTTTCCGAATGTTTTGCTACTCCTATAACATATACATAATCTCCTTTAAAATGTCTGTAAATCGCACCTACTTTTACTATTCTCGTTTTATTCCTCCAATAAAATAAAAAGAATAAGCTAAAGTGCTGGAGTGATTTAAACCACGGTGCCATCCTGCTTATTCTTAATTATTATAACGGTTTTTCCCGCGGATGATTTTAACATCCGTCTTAGAAGTAGATTCACAAAAAATCATTATTATCTTACACCATCCGATAACTCTCTTTTAAATGAATATTTTTGCTACTAATCTTCATCATTGATTTAAATATAATTTAAATATACATTATTAACAATTTATTGTCAACTATTTTTATGACTCATTTATTTCATTTACTTCATTAACGGAAAGACCGGTCACTTCGCTTATCATGTTAATATCAATTTTATTTTTTATCATATTAAGGGCTATTTGCCTTGCCTTTTTTGTTGTACCTTCTTCAATTCCTTGTTTTATTCCTTCTTTTATTCCTTCTTTTATCCCCTTTTTCATTCCTTTATTCCATCCATCTTCTAATGCCGTTCTTATCTGGGTGTTCCTTACTTTCCTTTTATGCTCTTCTTCATCATACAATCCCATTAATTCTTCATCCCTACTTATTTCTACTAATTTTTCTCCTACTGGCCTTAACTCCTGATTCTTTCTTATTAACTCTTCTAATTCTTTACAA
>CANRHO010000040.1 GCA_947630435.1 uncultured Bacilli bacterium | reverse complement strand
CATGGTATTAAAAATAGATAAAAACACTAAAATACACGTTAATAATAGACAAAGACTAGAAAGTTATTTAAATAATCATAAAGTTTGTACTCCAAAAAAAGAAAGTAAATTATTATATGACAACGTTAAAATAATTGGCCTTACAAGACCAAGAGATGAGTTATACGATGCGATAAACAAAAGAGTAGATAAAATGGTTAGTGATGGTTTAATTGATGAAGCTAAATATTTTTATGATAATAAAATAAATAGTAAGGCAATAAAAACCGCGATAGGTTATAAAGAATTATACATGTATTTTGATGGAAAAATAACCAAAGAAGAATCACTTGACTTAATAAAACAAAGAAGCCGTAATTACGCAAAAAGGCAATATACTTGGTTTAATAATCAAATTGATGTAAAGTGGTTTTACATAAACACGGATAATTTTAATAAAACAATAGATGAAGTTATTTCGTATATTGAAAATAATTAATAAATTTTGTATCATATTAATAGTAAAGGATGTGTTAATATGGCAAAAGGAAAAGTAGGAAGACCTTCAAAATTAGATAAAGATACGATGAAAGCAGCTAATATAAGTTTTGCCATTGTTGTTCTTCTTCTTCTTTTATTATTATCTTTAGCAGCTTTAACAATTATTAGTCCGGATACTTACGATGCATTAAAAGCTTCTTTAGCTAATTTATTCAAATAAAAAAATCCCAAATGGGATTTTTATTTTGCTTCTATGTATATCAAATCATCGAAGTTATGTTCATTATCTTGTTTAGATAATAGTGTTTTTGTATCAATTAAAAAATAATAATCATTTAGAACATCCGTTCCATTACTCATTACTGGATCATCCCAGGTTAAGTCAATATGCAACCATTTTCCTTCGACGAATGCTAAGTTCCACTCATGAGAGCTTGATGATATCCTATAATTTTTAACATTTAATTTTTCTAAAAACAAACTCATTGCATCTGTATAACCACTACATATTCCAATACCATCAACTAATACCCCATAAGCAGTGCTTGAATTTATGTTTGATAAACCAGTTTTGTTAGTG
This sequence comes from uncultured Bacilli bacterium, assembly GCA_947630435.1. Taxonomy (GTDB): domain Bacteria; phylum Bacillota_I; class Bacilli_A; order RF39; family UBA660; genus Aphodocola. The sequence continues at coordinate 5,992 of CANRHO010000040.1, read as the reverse complement.
GTATCGTACTTCGTGTGATTTATTATATAATCATGAAATATTTTAATGTTTTCTTTTAGCGTTTTGCTAGAATCATAATTTTCATTATATATTTGATTAACTTTTTTATTTATTATTTTTATTTGTTCAGATGAATATCTGCTTTCTTTTTTTAACGTTACCTTACCAGATGATGTAAACGTTGTATTTACCTTTTCAAACGTATTAAATGGGTGAACAAAGTTACTTATATCAGTTAAATATGTATTGTTAGAAACCATTTGTTTTATATCACTTATACAACTTAGATAATCTGGATCGCATTTAACTATGTAATTATTCCAACCAGAATCTAAAAATGTATAAATTACGTTTTTTGCATCATCCTTATTTCTTATGGTAGTATCTTCAAAAATTTTTACATATTCATAGTTTTGTTTTTTTCGGTACTCATTATCATTAAGAGTTTGTTTTATGTTTGGTTGTAAATATTTACTATAAAAGTATTCTATTTTATTGGTTACGATATAAAAATTATCTATGATAAAATAACCTAGAATTACTATTAATATAACCACTAACGCCGTTTTAATAAGTTTTTTTATATTCATATAATCACCATAATTATTATACCAATAATGTATAAAAAAAAGAAGTATAATTACTTCGTTTCATTTACTTTTTTAGATAAATTTGATTTTAAACGTGCAGCTTTGTTTTTAGTAATAATTCCTTTACCTAAAGCTTTATCTATTCTTTTGTTTGCAATGTTAAGGTTTTCATCTGTTGCTTCTTTTCTTACTTTTTTAACTGCTGTTTTCATAGCTCCTTTAGGACCAATATTAGAATCATGTTTAACAGAAGTTACCTTAACTCTTTTTTTAGCGCTTTTAATATTTGGCATTTTTTCACCTCCTGGCGTTTTATAACTTCTTATAGTTTATCAAAAAAAAAATAAAAAAGCAATAATAAATACTATTTTTGGCAAAAATATAATTAGGTGATAAATTATGCATAATATTGATTTAAAAAACTATGAAATTAGAACGGATATGGCAATCGATTTAACTGAAAAAGATAAGGAATCATTCAAACCAAAAAGCTATGTTAAAAATAATGTTAAAATTACATGGATAGAATTAGATGAGAATAACACGATAGGTAAGAAACCTGGAACTTATTTGACTTTGGAATTTGATGATGTAACAGATGATGCTTCAAAAAAAATAGTATCTAATGTGTTTATGGAAGAATTCAAGACCATGCTTGATGTTGTAGGGTATAAAAAGGGAATGAAAATAACCGTAATTGGATTAGGAAACTTAAAATCGACCCCAGATGCTTTAGGACCTTTTGTAACCGATAAGATAATCGTAACTAAGCATTTTTTTGATATGAATATAGACGTAGATAAATCATTTTCTAACGTATCTGCTTTTTACCCCGGTGTTACTGGTTCAACCGGGATTGAAACTAGTGATTTTATAAATGGTGTTGTAAAAGAAATTAATCCAGATTTAATAATTGTAATAGATGCTTTAGCATCAAGTTCTATATCAAGGGTAAATAAAAGTATTCAAGTATCAGATGCTGGTATTTCTCCTGGAAGCGGGATAGGAAATAAAAGAAAAGAAATTTCGAAACAAACTCTTGGTATTCCAGTTGTTGCGGTTGGTGTTCCAACGGTAGTAGATGCTGTAGTTATAGTATCAGATACAATTAATTATATGATAAAAAACTATGCTTATAATAAAAATTTTCTAAATAAAAAAGCATCTAAATTTATAAATAAACCGATTAACTACTTAAAAAACGAAGTTAGTGCAAGTGATGAGGATAAAAAGACACTACTAGGATTAATAGGAACTTTAAGTGATATAGAGTTAAAAAATTTGACCTATGAAGTTTTAACCCCAATAGGATATAATTTGATGGTAACCCCAAAGGAAGTTGATTTTATAATAGAAAAGTTAAGTGACGTAATAAGTTATGGAATAAATCATAGCCTACATAAAATATAATTCATTGTTAAGCTTTATTCATTACTTCGACAATTATAATGAAAGTCATATGTTAATTTTATATTAGGTGATTACAATGAGAATGTTTAAAGCTAAAAAAGTGAAAAAGAAAAAAAGAAAGTTTTTATTAATCGTTTTTACGTTTTTTTTCTTTTTTTCATATATGTTAACTGTTAGTTATTTAAAGGCAAATAGACTTAAAAACACTATTTTGAAAAGTGATGTTAACTATTTAAATTATAATATTCATAAAGAATTATTAAACAAAATAGATGATGTTATTAATAAACCTGTAAGTCTTTTGAACCAAAATGTTAAAAACGCAAGAAAAATGAAAACCCAAACAAATAAAACAAGTATTAATAACAAACAATCAAAAAACACTGTAAATGAGGTAATGCAAGAAAGCGCGGAACCAATAGTATACGTTTATAATACCCACCAATCAGAAGATTATAACGGATATAGTGTATATGATGCTTCTTTATTACTTGCTAATAATTTAAATGAAAAAAAAACACCTACATACTTTGAAGAACAAAGTATTAAAACTTTTCTAGACCAAAATAATTTTAAGTATTATAAGTCATATGTTGCATCAAGAAAATATTTAGACGATGCCAGAAATAAATACTTAAGTTTAAAATATTTTTTTGATATTCATAGAGATTCGGTTTCAAAAAAAATTAGTACGGTAACTTATAAAGAAAAATCTTATGCTAAAATACTTTTTGTTATAGGATTAGATAATCCATCAAATGAAAAAAATAATAGTAATTCTTCGGTTTTAAATGAATTAATTAACTCAAAGGTTCCGGGAATATCTAGGGGAATAGTAAAACATGGTGGTAAGGGATATAATGGAGTTTATAATCAAGATGTATCAGAAAACGTGTTTTTAATAGAAGTAGGAGGTAAAGATAACACAAAAGAAGAAGTAGAAAACACAATAAACGTTATTTCAGAATCCATTTTAGAATATATAAGAGGTGTCATATGATCAGCTATAAAAAGATTTTTCATGGCTTTATTTGGTGTTTGTTTTTTAGTTTTTTAGTTTTATATTTTGCGCAAGCTGGTGGATATTATGAAGATTTAAATAATAAAAAAGCATCTTTAACAGAAGAAAAAATAAAGGAATTTGAAGAAGATGTAAGAAATGGAAAAAAAATAAAAGTTGAAAATTACGTTGTGAACATGAAAAAAAACTATGAAAATAAAGTATCGGATTTTGGACTTTTTACATCTAAAATTTTTGCTAAAGGTTTCAAATGGACCATGAATAACATATTTAATGGTATTGATAAAATGATGAATGAATAATTATTTGACAAATAAATATAAATTATATATAATCTAAGTATATTTAAAGCGATGCGCAAGAAAAGTAGCTAAAATAAGTATTAAAGAAAGTGATTGGATGATGTAAAATCATATATGAGTTTTAGTAAATGGGCTTGCAAGTGAATACCGAAAGAACATTTCAAGTAGGCTATTTCCGGTAGTTATCCGTTACCTTATAACATATGTATGATGGTACATAGGTGGCATTAAAAGTAAGATTAAACTCTTATCCTATTTGGATATGAGTTTTTTTTGTTAAATAAATGTGATAAAATGGCTTTAGATATAAATAAAATTAATTTGATAGGAGAATGTTTATGAAAAGAATGTTAACAGGGCTTCAACCAACTGGTGTAATAACATTAGGAAATTATATTGGTGCAATAAAGCAAATGGTTAAATACCAAGATGAATATGAATCATTTATTTTTGTTGCGGATCTTCACGCCATAACGGTACCTAAACAAAATTTTAATTTAAAAGAGAATACTAAAAGTCTTATTGCACTTTATTTAGCTTGTGGAATTGATCCTAAAAAAAATACGATATTTGTACAATCACAGAATGAATACCATGCTAATTTATCTTGGGTATTAGAATGTAATGCATACTTTGGGGAATTATCCAGAATGCATCAGTTTAAGGAAAAGAGTAAGGGTAAAGAAAACTTTACTGCTGGTTTATTTACCTATCCAGTTTTAATGGCTTCAGATATTTTACTTTATGATGCAGATATTGTACCAGTAGGTATTGATCAAAAACAACACGTTGAAATAGCAAGAGATATAGCTATTAGGTTTAATAACAAATATGGAAAAACATTTATTGTGCCAGAACCTTTAATAAGTGATACTGGGACTAAAATAGCAGATTTAGTTGATCCTACTAAAAAAATGAGTAAATCAAGCGAAAATCAAAACGGGGTTATAAGATTACTTGATGATTTAGAATTAATAAGAAAAAAAATAATGAAAGCAACAACAGACTCTGATAGCATAATAAAATATGATGAAGAAAAAAAACCGGGTATCTCAAATTTAATTAACATATATTCATCTTTAACCGGTAAAACAATTAAACAAATAGAAGATGAATTTAAATCTTCAAATTACGGAACATTTAAAAAAGTGGTTGCAGATGTTGTCGTTAATGAAATCGAAAAAATCCAAAAAAAATATTACGAATATTTAAACTCTGGTATTATAGATGAAATATTAAAAGAAGGCATAAATAAAGCAAGAATATATGCAAAATCAAAATATGATGCGGTTAAAAATAAAATAGGTTTTTATAATTGACAAAAAATTAAAAATATATAAAATAAAAGTAATTTGAAAAGGAGAGAATTACTATGAGCCTAAAAATAAAAAGATTTATTAGTAAAATTGATTCTAAAACCGCTAGTGAAATATATCATTTTACTATAAATAATCAAAAAAAATTAACATTCAATTATATAGATGAATTAATGAAGGCAACAGTTCAAACTAACGACGTAGAATATATTTATAAGTTTGCAATAGATGTAAAAGGTTTAACTAAAGAAAATAAAGATGAACTAACCAAGGGAATAATTAAAGCTAACAGTGCAGAATATATTTATTGGTTTGCAAGAGATGTAAAAGGTTTAACTAAAGAAAATAAGGATGAACTAACCAAATCAATAGTTCAAACTAACAATGTGGGACGTATTTATGATTTTGCAAGATATGTAGAAGATTTAACAAAAGAAAATAAAGATGAGTTAACCAAAGGAATAATTAAAACTAAAGATGTGGATTATATTTACGATTTTGCAAGATATGTAAAAGGCTTAACAAAAGAAAATAAAGATGAACTAACCAAAGGCATAGTTCAACCGCGCAAACCATTAGTTCAAAATAACGACGCAGAATATATTTATAAGTTTACAAGAGATGTAAAAGACTTAACAAAGGAAAATAAAGATGAACTAACCAAAGGCATAATTAAAACTAACGCTGCGGAATATATTTATGATTTTGCAAGATATGTAAAAGGCATAACAAAAGAGAATAAGGATGAACTAACCAAAGCAATAGTTCAAACTGACGACGCAGAAGACGCAGAATATATTTGTAGGTTTGCAATAGATGTAAAAGGTTTAACAAAAGAAAATAAGGATGAGTTAATCAATGAGTTAACCAAAAGAATATTAAATTCAGATGATATTGTTAAAATCAGATACTATATTAATTTATGTTTTGAAAAAAATCCAATATCCCAAACTACGTTAGAAAAAATGGTACTTGAAACAAAAAATAAAAATATAATAGCATTATATTTATTCTTGAAAAAAGACATTAATTTAATAAATCAAATATTTGGTAGTACTAATAAATTTTGTTCTTACTGCAATACATATAAAAATGAAATTAAACTTGTTGATAGCGATCTTAAAGAAATAGAAAAACTATCTAATATAGATAAATATGCTTATGTTGATTCTAACATAGAAGATTATTTAAAAGAAATTAATGATTCTAAAAAAAGTCTTTAATTAAGACTTTTTTAATTTGTTATGATATAATTATGTCTAGGTGATTATCTTGAAAAAGGAAAATATAAGGAACTTTAGTATTATTGCTCATATTGATCATGGTAAATCAACTTTAGCAGATAGGATAATG
>CANRHO010000039.1 GCA_947630435.1 uncultured Bacilli bacterium | reverse complement strand
GTAATTGGAAACCTACTCGTTAGAAATAATATTCAACTAATAATACCAAACTTTATAAAAAAAATATTTTATAAACTATTTGGTTTTAATAATTTAATGACTAGTATATTTATTATTTCTATGTTTACTGGTTCACCTAGTAACGCGACTTATATAAATGAATATTTAAATAAAAATTTGCTTAGTAAAAAGCAAGCGGAAAACCTATTATGCACTACCCATTTTATTAATCCATTATTCGTTATTGCAGGTGTTGGCGTTGGCGTTTTTAATAGCGTAAAAATTGGTTTTGCATTATTACTTTCATTATGGATTAGTAATTTAATAAAGGCGTTTTTATGTAACGATAAAAAATTCAATAGCAATGACGATAAGAAAACTTTAAAACTTAATAATGAACCATTTATTAGTACGTTATCAAGTTCAATTAAAAATTCGGTAAATTCATCACTAATAATTTTTGGAATTATAATAATGTTCAACATACTAGTTACCCTTTTAAAAAATATATTTAATTTTAATGAAATAGTTAGTACCATAATTAATGGTCTTTTAGAAATGACATCAGGGGTTATTTCACTTAGCAATTTATGTATTAATCCAATAATAAAATTCATATTGGCCTACGTCTTTTTAAACTTTGGTGGTTTATGCATACAAATGCAAACACTATCAATGATAGAAAATAAAAAGATAAAATATCTAAAATATCTTATCTTTAGGTTATTTTAATTATGATATTTGTATAACACAACGTCATTACCATTTTCCATTTTTATTGTAACTTTGTATATTTTATCATCATCAACTTTGGATAGATCATTACATTTAAAATATGTTGGGCATACTTTAGATTTACTTAATGCATCAAATCCCTTTTCATCAATATAAGCATCAACTATTCTTAAGGCGTAAGTTTTATCAACGAAAGCTTGGGTTTCCTCCCTTGATATAGAATATATTTTTTTTACGGTATATAAAGTTTGAAAAAAATATATTATTGCAACTCCTACGATTGCAAAACTAACTATTAGTTCAACTAATGTTATACCTTTATTATTTAATCTTTTCATGATCATCCTCCTAAATTACAATTTCTGTTAGGATTAGGATTATCTATTTTAATTGATGCATATCTTGTTTTACCGTCATCAGTAAATACCCCAATTAATCTATATGATGACGTATCATAGGTCGTTTTTTTAAGTCTTCTTAAATATCTATTAAAATTATAATCATCATCACTTACATTTGTCATATAACCTGTTATATATAAATGAGTTATTGGTAAATTATTAGATATAGTTAATGGTTCTTTATCATCATACTTTTTACAACCATTGTTTGTTTCTGACATAATTTCGTCTTTTAATAATTCACTATATGCTTTTAAAACGTATAAATCCTCGGTTTGATCATAGTAATTTACTATGTTTTTATAGTTTTCATATAATTTAACAACGTTTGGATATACAAATGCCATTACCGTAGTAACTAACGCTATAATAACAATGGTTTCCGCTAAAAAGAACCCTTTACTATTCTTTTTCATTTTATCACCTTTTCTTTATTGCTATCTTCTAAAATATATTATATAATATTATTATAATAAAATCCATAGTAAAGATAAGAATAATAGATATAAAAAGGATATTAAGGGGCGATTTTAATGCTAAGACAAATAGATTTTACTAAGTTACCTATTACCGAAATAGTAAATGAAATTATATATATTGCGGCTCAAGCTGGAGCAAGCGATATACATTTTGATCCTACTGAGACATCAATTAAAATAAGATTTAGAATAGATGGCGTTTTAATTGATTATACATTAATTCCTGAAAGTATTAGAAAAAATTTAATTGCAAGAATCAAAATAATATCTGGTATGGATATAACAGAAAGTAGATTACCACAAGATGGTGCTATAAAAATGACCATCAAAGATATAAACTTAGACATGCGTGTTTCTTCTTTACCAACAAACGAAGGTGAAAAAATAGTTATTCGTATTCTTGATTATTCAGCATCTCTTAAAGGTTTGGAAAACTTAGGTTTTTCCCCTTCAAATTTAATAAAAATGAAAGAATTAATTAAAGAGCCTAATGGAATAATTTTAGTTACTGGTGCAACTGGTTCTGGTAAGTCAACGACGGTGTATTCGTTACTACAGATTTTAAATACACCAGAGGTTAATTTAGTTACCGTTGAGGATCCGGTAGAAATGAACATTGATGGTATAAACCAAATTCAAGTAAATAGTGAAATTGGTCTTACTTTTGCGGAAGTTTTACGTTCCATATTAAGACAAGATCCTGACATCATAATGATTGGAGAAATTCGTGATGATGAAACTGCTAAAATAGCCGTTAGAGCATCTATTACAGGACATTTGGTATTATCAACGATTCACACTAATAACGCACTTAATACGATTGAACGTTTAAGGGACATGGACGTTGAAACATATTTACTTGCTAGCTCGTTAAACGGTATCGTTTCACAAAAACTAGCCAGAAGAATTTGTCCTCACTGTATGAAAAAAAGACCTGCCATTGATTATGAAAAAAAATTAATCAAAGCAAATCTTGGAGTTGACATAGATCAATTAGCGTACGCACAAGGGTGTGATCAATGCGTTGGTGGATATAAAGGAAGAATTGCAATTCATGAAGTATTAATAATTTCACAAGAAATAAGAGATGCAATATCCAATGGAATTTCAAAAGAAGAATTAAGAAAGTTAGTTTATAAAGATAATACAACTACTCTTTTACAAGACGGATTACAAAAAGTATTACAAAACATAACTACGATAGAAGAAATCTTACGATTAGTAGAATTAGATGACGAATCAGTTAAGATAATTACTGCAAAAGAAGAAAAGATATCAAACGATAGTAAATCAAATAATATAAAAAGTAACCCAATAAATGAAGACATGGAGATGCTTGATATATAAAATAAGACCCATTAACAAGGTCTTATTTTATTTAATGAAAAAATCCATAATCATGTTTAAATTTAAGTCAGAAAAAATTATTATTATGGCAGCCAAAGATAAATAAGGGCCAAAAGGCAATATATTATTATCATTTTTTACAAGACTTATAATAGATAATGGAAGAGCTATAAAAGAAGCAATAAAAATAGTTACGATTGACATATCAAAACCTATTAAAAGCCCGATAAAGAATAATAATTTTATATCACCTCCACCTAAGCTCTCCTTTTTAAATAACGCATCTGCCAATACTTTAAATATGTATAGTACACAAAAAGCTCCTAATCCATTTAATATAGGTATAACAATTCCATTAAATAAATTAATGTTATTTATGATGGAATCTATCGCAAGTTCTACAAGTATTAGTATACTCCCAATAATTAGTACTTCGTCTGGGATAATATAATATTTAACGTCACTAATGCTTATTATGATTAATATTGATATAAATGTTATTGAAATAATAAACTTTAGTGATAAACCGAATTTTAAATATGATAATAAGAAAAGACTTGCGGTAAGAAGTTCAAAAAAAGGATAGAAAATAGATATCCTTTTTTTACAATTTTTACATTTACCTTTTAGAAAAACATAGGATATAACTGGTATAAGTTCATAAAATTTTAACTTATGATTACAATTTGGACAATGTGATGCCGGAAAAATAATTGACATATTATTAGGAAGCCTATAACCTACCACGTTATAAAACGAACCTAAAACAAGACCAATTATAAAAATCATTATGCCATTAAAAACTTCTAAATTCATATTTTCTCCTTTTATAACGCATCATACATACTATACATTGGAATGATAACCGCAAGCAAAATACCTCCTACCAAAACAGCTAAAGTAACTATCATAATTGGTTCAATTAAGGTTTTCATTTGGTTTATAATCATTCTATGCTGTTCTTGATAATAACTAGATACCCTTTCCATCATCGGACCTAATCTACCGGTTTTTTCTCCAGTAATAAGCATTTGATAAGCTATGTTTGGAAACGCCCAGTGATCCTTGAAAGCTTTAGAAATAGGTTCCCCTTTACTAAGGTTTTTTGCAGTATCAAAAATTAATTTTTTATATACTTCATTGTCGGTAATCTTGCTTAGTACATCGATTGAATCAGTTATAAATACGTTATGATTTATTAAATTTGCAAATGTTTTTGAAAAAATAGTTACCTCATTATATATAATGATATTACCAAATACTGGAATATGCATCATGAATTGTTGCATGGATTTTCTAAACGATTTTACATTCTTAAATAAATATAAATAAATTAATATTATTACTATTATACCAAGTAAGATATATATTAAATAGTTCTTTAAAAATTCACTAATTGATATTACGAACTTTGTAATCGCTGGTAAATCACTTCCTAAATCTGCATAAATATTAACAAATTGAGGAACAACCCACATTAGTATAAAAGTTATAACTGCTATTGCAAAAATAGTAACCACTGCTGGGTACATCATAGCAGATTTCATTTGTTTTTTAGTTGATTCTGATTCTGTATAGTAATCTACCATATCATCTAAAGTCTCAGGTAAGTTACCGGTCATCTCAGCGGTTTTTATCATGTTTATTAATAATTTAGGAAACGTATCTTTTCTTTTTTCCATAGAAGAAGATAAAACATCTCCCATGGACAAATCATAATATACAGCTCTCCATGCCTTTTTTTCATTTTTTATTTTAGCTTGATCTTCTAATATTTTAACAGATTCAGCAAGTGATATACCAGATTTTAAATACGCAGATAATTGTGATATATAAAAAATCAATCTACTTCGTTTCATCCTATAAGTTTTTAAATTAAATTTTGCCTTTGCAACAGTTATATCGTAAACCTGATATCCTTCAGCTTCCAAAAATGAATGAACATCAACCCTTGATAATGCCTCTATCGTACTTCTTTCAAGTTCTCCTTGTGGATTACGAGCTAAATATTCAAATAACAACGGTTTTATAAATCTAGATGTTTGATTTTTTTTATCTTTAAATTGTTCTTCTAAAACACTTTTTTTAGCTTCTAATTCTAATTCTTCTTTTTTATTATATGTTATTTTTTTATAAAAGGCTTTTATCTTATCAGAAAAAGTAATAGGTTTACCCATTTTCTTTAACTCTTCAACTCTTTTTTCTTCTAAAGCCTCCCACTTTTCCTCTTTTTTTCTTTTTTCTTCTTCTTTTAATTTTCTTTCTTTTTCACGCTTTTCATTTTCTATTCTTATTTTTTCTTGCTCTTTTATTCTTTTTTCTTCTTCTTGTTTTGCTTTTTTTACCAATCTTTCAAATTCTTTTTGTCTTTTAATAATATTTTGTTTTTTTTCTAAAGAAAGTTTTTCAGGATTGGTATTTTTAGTAGGAATATTTGGTGTACTATAAGCAGATCTTACTTCTTTAACAACTTTTACACGCTCGCCAGGTTTTACTTCAGCAATCGTTTTTGTTTTTTTCTTTCCTATTTTGAACACCTTTAAAATTCCTAAAACGAAATAATAAGGTAATAACAATACCCAAACAAAACCTCTATATATAAAAACGAATGGCAGTAATATAACATCTAATATATTCATAAAACACCTTCCTATTCTATAGAAACATTATAACATACTTTTTTCTATTTTTATCATCAAATGATTACTTTTATTCTTTAATTAAACCATTTATCAAAACCGCATATATTAATATAGAGGTGATTATATGTACACGGGATTCCCCTATATGATTCCAAACATTGGGATGCAAACGGTTGCGCCAGCAGCTAGTGGGCTTGCAAATGCCGCTAATTTAGGAAATGCAGCAACCGCAAGTAGTGCATCATCACTACTTAGTAGAATAAATTGGTCATCAATACTTTCAAATGCGCAAAAAACACTTAACGTTGTTAACCAAGCTATCCCACTTTATTATCAAGTTAAACCAGTTTTTAAAAACCTAAGAACATTAGGTAAAATTGGAAAGGAATTTACTAAAATTGGAAATACTCAAAATAGTGTTAATCAAAATACAAACGAAAATGTAAACTTAGATAATAATACTTCTTCTGATGTTGTAGAAAATAATGAGATAACCCAAAGCATTCCAACTCCTAAGTTTTTTCTATAAAAAATGATTTAAAGTTCACTTTAAATCATTTCTTTTTTTATTTTTAAATTATTAATTTTTAATGCTATTTTCTTTAATAACATTTTATTTGGTAAGCTATTTATTATGTTTTTGTTTTTTAATATCATATCATTAAGAAGTTCATTGAATAGCTCATTTTTATTTTTTAAAATGATTGGCCCATAATATATTTGTTTTGCACTATATTTTTTATGTCCCTTCATAAATTTTATTATTGTGTAAATAATTTTATTTTCTTTTATTAACTTTTCATCATGAATGTAAAAACCTTTTTTAACAAGATATTCTCTTACTTTATATACATGAGTATTAGATTGAATAATTATGCATTTTATATCTAAATTTATTAATTCTTTATCATCTAATATTTTAATTATTTTTTGATTTCCTAATCCCGATATGATAATCGTATCAATGTTATCAGATTTTTTTAGTAACTTTAAACCATCAGATAACCTTAAATCAATGTTATTGATGTTGTTTATGAATACGTTTTTTTTAGCTTGGTTTAATGCTCCTTCATTTATATCACAAGCTATGGCCTTTTTTATTATGTTTTTCTGAATTAAATAAATGTCTAACAAGGCATGATCACAACCAATATCCGCAATAACAGAATTAAATTCAACCATTTTTGCAATACAATTTAGTCTTTTCGATAATCTTACGTTAGTCACTTAGGTAATCCTTTAACTTTCTTGATCTTGAAGGATGTCTTAATTTTCTTAAGGCTTTTGCTTCAATTTGTCTAATTCTTTCACGTGTTACTCCAAACATATTACCAACTTCTTCTAGGGTATGACACGTTCCTCCATGAAGCCCAAAACGTAGTTTTAACACCTCTTCTTCACGTGGCGTTAAGGTACATAAAACCTCTTCAATTTCATCTTTTAAAACCTCATTAATCGCATATTCTTCCGGGCTCATCGAACTTTCGTCCTTTAAAAAATCACCTAGATGGGAATCATCTTCTTCACCTATTGGAGTCTCAAGTGATAAAGGATCTTGAGATATTTTAAAAATTTCTCTTACCTTCTCTTCCGTTGTTCCCATTTTCTTAGCTAACTCTTTTTCAGTAGGTTCTCTGTTTAATTCCAAAGTCATTTGTCTTTGGATTCTTTTTAATTTATTTATTGTTTCAACCATATGAACAGGAACACGGATGGTTTTTGCTTGGTCTGCAATAGCACGAGTTATGGCTTGTCTTATCCACCAAGTTGCATAAGTTGAAAATTTATACCCTTTCGAAGCATCAAATTTATC
>CANRHO010000038.1 GCA_947630435.1 uncultured Bacilli bacterium | reverse complement strand
AGATGATAAATGACGCGGTAAATACTGTTTGTGATAAGGCTAAAATTAAGTTAGAAAACATAGATGTTATAATAGGAGCTGACTTACTTAATCAAATAACTCCGAACGCATATGCATCAGTTAAGTTTAATAAACCATTTTTAGGAGTATATAATGCTTGTGCATCTATGTGTGAAGAAATTATAATTGGATCAAGTTTATTACAAAACAAAGAAATTTCAAACGTACTTTGTAACGTTTCATCACATAACATGACAGCGGAAAGACAATATAGAAACCCAGTCGAATATGGATGCCCTAAACCTAAAAGATCAACGTTTACCGTAACTGGTTCTGCTAGTAATATTTTGACTAAAGAAAAAACTAATATCAAAATATCATCTGCAAGTATTGGTACCACAACTGATTTGGGTGTTAGTGATATATATGATATGGGTTCTGTTATGGCACCATCGGCTGCTAAAACAATATATGAACACTTAAAAGATACTAATACAACGGTTGATGATTATGATTTAATATTAACTGGTGATTTAGGTGTATACGGAAAAGAAATATTAAGTGTTTATATGCTTGAGGAGTATAACATTGATTTAAAAAACAAACATGAAGATTCAGCATGCATTATATATGATAGAAAAAAACAACCACAAGTAAAAGCAGGAGGTAGTGGTCCAGCATGTCTTGCGTTAGTTACATACACTGATATTATAAATAAAATGATGGAAGGTAAGTTAAAAAAGGTACTTTTAGTTGCAACAGGAGCATTAATGAGTCCTACTATGAATAATCAAAAGTTAACTCTTCCTTCTATTTCACACGCGGTATGTTTGGAGGTGGTATAATGTTATTTTTATATTCGTTTTTATTTTGTGGACTTGTTTGTTTAATCGGACAATTAATTCTTGATAATACCAAACTCACTCCTGGGCATGTTACTAGTATTTTTGTTGTTTTAGGTGCGTTTTTAGACTCATTTGGATTATATGATAAATTTATTAAATGGTTTGGAGCAGGTACTTTAGTTCCAATTACAAGTTTTGGACATTCCTTAATTCATGGTGCTTTAGATAAAGCACATGAAACTGGACTTTTAGGACTTTTAGGGGGAATGTTTAGTTTAACATCCGTTGGTATTGTTGCAGCTATCGTATTTGGTTTTATTCTAACTCTTATTTTTAAGCCAAAAGACTAGTCTTTTGGTTTTTTTTATGTTATTATTTTGTTAGAGAAGGAACTTATATGAAAGAAAAAAATTATAACTTAAAAATACCTAATTTTGATAGTAAAATAAAATTTTATTTTTCGTTACTATTTATGTCCATAAGTGATTTTGAAGTACTTGTAGAAAACTTTAAAGATGAAATAGATGTTTTTTCTGATTTTGATTTTTCTTTTTCAGTTAAAGATATTTACACACTAACTAAAATAATGGAAAACCTTAAATGGAATAATGATATGATTGATTTATCAGATAAAACAATACTAAGATTATTTAATGAAGAGGAAGTAATAAATTATTTTAACTCTTATAATATGATAAATAGTGATTTTAACATTGATGATCCGGAAGATCTAGAACGTTTATACACGTACATGTTATTGGAAAAAGTAAAAGAAAAAAAAGAAATAGAATATGGTACTTTATATGATCTTTTTGATACTTTTTCTGATGAAGAAATATTAAACGCGGTAGCTAACTTAGATTATCATTATAAGAAAATATTCATTTTTTATTTTGGTATGAAAGGGGATCAAATTTTTGAGATAAATTCTAATGATCATGTAAAAAATGAAATATTAATAAAACTATATAGTTACATGCTTCTTAAAAGGGAAGAAGCTGATATTTTATCCATCATTAGAAATCAAATAAATAAAGGTCAATTAATGTTTACTTTCTTTGATTATATAAGAATAATGTGCAAAGATAATTCTTTAACTAATGCGTTTATAAGCGAGATGTTGTCAAAGATGGATTATAATTCACAAAGGTATATAAAGGAAGTTTTTGGCGAAAAGTTACAAAATAAAGCAAAACCAAAAAAAGACAAAGACTTTAAAAAGGCAATAGATAACTTGACTTTAATCATTAAGATAAACAAAGAATATAGAAAGAAAAAGAAAGCTTTTTTCGAAGAAAAAAAAGAAAAGAAGAAGATTTTTGAAGAAGAAAAATCAAATCAAGTAAAAAAAGAAAAACAAAAAGAAAACAAATTGGAAAGCGAAAAAGAAAAAGAACAGCCAAAACAAAAAACGGTAAAGGTAAATGTAAAAATAAAAGATTCTAAAAAACAAAAAAAATCTAAAGCAAATAAAAAAATAAAGGAAAATAAAAAAGAACGTTTAAAGAAATTTTTGCAAAAAAATAACATCGATAAAAAATCTTTTGAAAAAGCCTTAAAACTATTAGATCCAATTAGTAAAGAAGCAATATCTCTTTATTATGGAATAAAAGTTGAACCTTTAGATTTACAAGAAATATCAAATAAGATAGGAAAGTCTTTAGATGAATTACTTGATATTTTAGAAAACGCTGAAAAAAAGATTATTTTACTTATTGAAACAGGAAAGATAAATAAGGAAAAACAAGAAGCAAAAGAAGTTAATGATAAAAATATATCATCAAGTAAATTAATGAAATATATTAATGAAAATAATGTAAAAACCAATGATTTAATAAAAGTAACAGCAATGTTAGCCCCAATTGAAAAAACGGTTATGGATATCTATTTAAATAAAAAAATTACTTCATCTACTGAAATAGCTAAAACTTTGAACATGGATATTGCCGAGGTGAATTTGCTTTTTGATAGTGCAACCGATAAGATGATTTCTGCTTTATCAAAAGAACCTAAAGAAGAAAAAAAACAAAAAGAAGATGATGATAAAAAAGATCTAAAAGAAGACAAAAAAGAGGATAAAAAAGATAAGAATAAATCAAATAATTATGGCTCACTTAATAATTTCCTAAAAAGAAAAGGAATTACTAAAAAAGAATTTCTTGATACGTTTAAAACTTTAGATTCTTTTTCAAAGTCAGTAATGGCACTATATTTAGGATTATATGCATCACCAGTAGCAATCGAAGAAATAGCTAAAAAATATAACCGAACCGTTGATGAAATAAATAGAATTATATCTTTTTCTGATGGTAAGTTTAATAAGAAAAAAATAAATGATAAAAAATTGAATCTAAATAGTATTTTAACTAAATATGGAGTTTCTAAAGATACCTTTGTTTCTAAATTAGATAGCTTACCAATTAATAAAAGATACATGATTATGGATTATTTTGGTATTAAAAGTATACCTAAGTCTTTCTCGGAATTAACCGTAAAATATGGTAAAAAACCTGAGGAAATTGATAAAATAATAGAACAAGTAATTAGTGGTATGTCTAATAATAAAAAGGGGAAAAAAGAAGATGATTTATCTAATAAACTTGATAAATTTTTAACAGTTAACAAAATAACCAAAGAAGAGTTTTTAAAATCTTTAGAATTGTTATCTTTAGAGGAAAAAAGACTAATATCAATGTATTTTGGAATTAACACAAGAGAAATGTCAATAGCCCAAATCGCGGTATCTATAAAATCAAAACCCTTAGATGTTAAGTCGGATTTATCAAATATATTAAGAAAGATAAATACGTTATGTAAGTCAAAAAATGATTTGAATCCTAACATACTAGAAAACATCTATAAAGTTATGAAACATAAAATAATTAGCATGTATAAGATACTACTTCAAGATGCAGGTTTTATGCTTTACATTAGTTCTAATCCAATTGTTGCTAACATATTATCAGTAGTGTCAAACTTTGATTTTGATTTGGATAAAACATCTAAAATGTTAAGGATGCCAAAGCAAGAATTAATAAGCAATTTAAATAAGATATCAACTATGTTTGATAATTATACGTTAAACATGAGTAATAATTCTTCTAAAAATGGATTTTATGATGAAGAAAATGAGCGAAAACAAGTAGGAAGAAAATATTAAAAAGGTAATAACCAAAATGGTTAATACCTTTATTTTTTTATACTTGATTTAAACTCTTCTTTATAATTATAACCTGATATTAAAGAATATAATTTAGAAGCTTTTATTTCATCTTTAAATAAATTGTTATATTCCTTTTTATATTTTGTTATAACAGGAACATCAATATGTTTTTTAATATCTTTTAAAACTTTTGCACCATTATTACTTAATCCTAATACTCTTATATATCTGATATTTATATCATAATCTTTTTTTGTGTTGGAAAGGATGTGAAGAAGCATTCTTTTTATCCTGTTGTAAGAATATCTTTTTGATTTAACTTTTAAAATTAAATCATTGGTGTCTTTAGCGTTTTCTATTTCTTTTTTTAATTTATTTTCAATTCCCTCATCAACGTCTAATATTTCATTTAAGTTATCATTTGATATGATTTCGTATTTTATATATTTAAAATAATCATTTAAAGAGATATCACAAATTAAATCCAGGGATTTTTTAGGTAAAGTATTTTTAATGGCATTTTTATTATTAATGTTTTTTCTAATTGACGTAGCACTCGTTATAATATTATTAATATTTTGTTCATGATAATCATTGGTTCTTTTAATACTAATAGGCTTTATTTTGCTACCAGTGTTAATTATGTTTCTTACGTATTCTAAAGCTAATACGTCATTTGGTTTATTAATTACTATTTTTGATATATCTTCAAGTGCTAAAGAACATGATTTAGGATAATTATATCCTTTATTCAGATAATATTTAACTTTATTTTCATAATTTTTATTGTTATTTGTTATTTTAACTAAGTCTTTAAACAGTTTTATATCATTTGTTTCAGAACCAAATACTAAATAGTCACAATCCAACTTATTTAAAATATCAATGGCACCTTTTGCATATATGCTGGCAGAAGAAGTTGATATGTTAAAGGGTAGTTCTATAATAAGATCAAAACCATAATCTAAAGCTAGCTTTGTTTTATCCCATTTATTTATTACACTAACATCCGCTCTTTGGGTAAAGTTACCTACTAAAACAAGTATTAAAGTTGCTTTTGGAAATAATTCTTTTGTCTTTTTTAAGTGATATATATGACCATTATGAAATGGATTATATTCTGCGATTATACCAACTTTTTGCATATTACACCTTCTTTTTATATATAATAACATAAAAACAGCAAGAAATTACAGTTCTTGCTTTATTATCTATCTAAATTACTATTTTTAAAATAACTGAGTTTGTTAATTTTACTATTTGATTTTATTTTTGAATTCATTAAATAACTTTAATATATTATTATATGTTTCATCTGATACTTTTGTTTTTAGCGTGCTTATCGCTTTTGAACCATCACCTTTGTAAACTTCTTTCCAGTTATTAACAATAAAATCATATATAACTTTATCTTCGTTTTTTTTAAGGGGCATATTATTTTTATTAGCAAAGTCATTAATATCTTTTAATGATAATCTTTTTAAATACTCTTTTATTAAAGCTTCATACATTTTAAATCACTCCTATTTATTATATGCATATCATGAATAAAATATAAGCATAATAATTATGAGGTGGTGCTTAAATGAATAATGATAATAAGGATGTGATAACAAAAAACAGAATATTAATGGTTTTGTTTTTTATGTTTTTTTTATTTATTATATTAATATTTAGAATATCTTATTTACAAATATTTAATACTAAAGCATCAGTTATAAACTTAAAAAAAATTTCTACTAAAACAGTATACGGCTCTTCAATGCCAAGAGGAAGAATATATGATAGAAACTATAATGTGATAGTTGATAACGTTGGAACTAATATGATTAGCTATAAAAAAGAACCTGGTACAACAACGAAAGATGAAATAGAAATGGCTTATTTATTAGCGGAAAAAATAAACGTTGATTATGCAAAACTAACTACTAACATGTTAAAAGATTTTTGGATTGTAAATAATCCTGAAAAGGCAGATAATAAAATAACCGAAGATGAATATGAAAAATACGCAAGAAGAAAACTAAAAGCTAAGGATTTAGAAAATTTAAAGCTGCAAAGAATTACTAAAGAAGAATTAAATATATATGAAGATCTTGATAAAGAGGCGGCATATTTATATTATTTAATGAGAAATGGTTACTCATACGATGAAAAAATCATCAAGGAAGATGCTAGTGATTATGAATATGCTTTTGTTGCGGAAAATAAAAGCAAACTAAAAGGTTTTTCAATATCAACTTCATGGAAAAGAGTTTATCCGTATCAGGATACGTTAAGGCAAATATTGGGTAACGTATCATCAAGTTCTCAGGGAGTCCCTGAAGAATTAAAAGCGCAATATCTAAATAATGGATATTCTTTAAATGATAGAGTTGGTTTAAGTTATTTAGAATTGGAATATGAAGATGAATTAAAGGGTAAAAAAGATAAATATCAAGTTCAAAATGGTAAAAAAACTTTGATAGAAAAGGGTATGCGAGGTAATGACATAGTTTTATCAATCGATATTAACCTTCAAAAAGAATTAGAAAAAGTAATAGAAGAAGAACTTGTTGCGGCTAAAAAGGAACCTAATACTGAATATTATGATCATACGTCGGTGGTGATAACAGATCCCAAAACCGGTGAAATTTTAGCAATGTCATCAAAACAAATAACCACAAGTTCCGATGGTTATAAAATAAGTGATTATACAACTAATTTGTTAACTGGTAGTGATACTCCAGGTTCTATAGTTAAAGGAGCTTCAATGTTAGTTGGTTATTCAACTGGTAATTTAAAAATAGGAGACGTTTTTTATGATAAGTGTATAAAATTTAAAAACACTCCCCAAAAATGCTCGTGGAGTACATCACTTGGTACCTTAAATGATATTACGGCACTTAAACTTTCTTCGAACTCATATCAATTTCAGTTAGCTTTAAAAGTTGCTGGAGTTAAATATTATTATAATATGCCTATTAAAATAGACGATACTGCTTTAAATACTTATAGAACGGTTTTTAATAGTGTTGGTCTTGGTGTAAAATCAGGTATTGATTTACCAAATGAAACAGAAGGTTACAAAGGTAAAGCATCTAATGCCGGGTTACTTCTTAACTATGCAATAGGTCAATATGATACTTATTCAGTTTTACAATTATCTAGCTATATAAACACGATGGTTAACGAAGGAGAAAGATTAAAGCTTAATTTAGTAAAAGAAATTAGAAATGCAACCAAAGATGATAGTTTAGGAGATGTAAAAAAAGCTTATAGTAAAACGGTATTAAATACATCTAATATAGATAAAGTTTATTTCCAAAGAATAAAGGAAGGCTTTAAAAGCGTTATGCAAGGATCTTTAGGTATTGGTTATATGGGTGATGCACCAAATCCTGCTGGTAAAACCGGAACATCCGAAAGTTTTTATGATGCTAATAACGATGGTAAAGTTGATGAAGAAACCTATAGCAAATCATTTGTGGGTTATGCACCATATGATAATCCCGTTATGAGCATTGTTGCAATATCCCCACATGTTAGGCATAAAAAAAATACATCATCATATGCTAGTAACGTAAATAAACGAATTGTATCAAGAATTTGTAATATTTTCTTTGAAAATTATAAATAATCTGTTATAATACCTTTAGTTATATTTAAAAAGGAGGGAAATATTTA
>CANRHO010000037.1 GCA_947630435.1 uncultured Bacilli bacterium | reverse complement strand
TATTTAAACGCTTAATATCATCAACTGTTGTATTATATTTGCTGGCAATAGAGTATAAAGTATCACCTTTTTTAACTATATAATTATTTTGCGTTTCTTGATTTTGATTTTCATCAGTTAAATTACCAGGTAGTTTAATTAACTGCCCAATAGATAAAGAATTAGTTGATAAATTATTCAACCTTTTAAGTTCATTTACCGTGGTGTTATATCTGCTAGCTATTGAATATAAAGTATCACCTTTTTTAACTATATAATATCCTTCCATATTAGGTGGAAAGTAAGATACCCCAGCATAATCAGTAATAGCTTTAACTACCGCTTCTGCTAAACTTTCATAATTATTCTTTAAAAAATTAGCATCACTTTCGTTTCCAACGTATCCATAATCTATTACTATTGTTTGGTTATTAGAAGTATTTCTTATTAAATAATCATCATCAAGTGATGTGTCATTACTATTTCTTAATTGATAATATTTTAGAACTGGTTGCCCGGCGTTTTCTATGTTTGATGCGATGCTAGATGCTAATCTACTATTGTTACGAAGCGGGTACATTATTTCGGCTCCATTTAAATTTCCAGTATTTAATCTGTTTGATATTACGATTATGTTATTACCAGTACCATACTTATTTTTTATAATGTTTACCCTTTGACTATCACTTAGTGTTTCATCACTTTCTCTTACTAAAAAGTTTTCAATTCCTAAAGTATTAAGCCTGTCATTAATGTATTTTGACACCAAAAGAGTGTAATCTTTTTCTATTAAGCCATTACCAACTGCACCGTTATTTGTTCCTCCAGCGGCGGCATCAATTGCAACCTTATATGCCATAAAATCATCCTTTCTTAAAATAATTTTATGTAAATAAAAATGATTTAAAACAAATATACATTTATTAGGAGGTGCTATATGTTAGCAATTGTTGCATCTAATAAATGTTACATAAATGATTTATTGGAAAAATTAAGTTATTCAAAAGAATCAAGCCCAAATAAAAGCGAGGTTTATAAGTGTAAATATAAAGAACATGAATTTATTATCTTAGTTAGTGGTTATGGTAAGGTAAACATAGCAAGTAATCTTAGGTTCATTTGTGATAATTATCCTATAAAGGTATTGCTATGTATTGGTACAGCAGGGTGCATAACAGATACAATTGATATTTTTTCAGCGGTAATACCAAACTCTTGTTTAGAGTTCGACGTTGATTTTATGCCAAATGGATATGATGCAGGACAGATTCCTGGTCTTGACAGGACTCTTTATAAAACAAATGATGATTTAGTAGAATGTTTAAAAAGAGCATCTAGTATGTCAGGTGCTAATTATTCTAATGATATTATTGCATCATCTGATATGTTTGTTACAAATTATAATTTATCTAACAGTATAAGAAGAGAGTATAATGCCGGTGCTATTGATTGCGAAAGCGGTATTGTTGGACAATTTTGTTTTACCAATAATATCCCATATGCATGTATAAAAGTAATTTCTAACTTTGCTAATAATAACGGCATAAAACAATATAATATATATGATGAAGAATCATCAAGAACTTGTCAAAGAATAACTTATAAATTCTTAAAAGAATTTTATGAAGCATAATTTATTAAATATAAACTAAAATAATAATGGTGATGAAATTGAAAAAGATAGATTGGAAAAGATTAATCATAATAATAGTAATTACGTTTATTGTAGGTAGTTTTTTTAGCTGGTTTACCATGAATAACATGGATACGTTTAAAGAATTACAAAAGCCAGTAAATGTTCCTGGAATATTATTTCCCATTGTTTGGAGCATATTATATTTATTAATGAGCATATCATGTTACATAATAAGTAAATCAGATAACAAAAATAAAACTGATGCTATTATTTGGTATGGCATACAACTTGTTATTAATTCTTTATGGAGTTTAATATTCTTTGGTTTTGGAGCATACTTATTATCATTTATTTGGCTTCTTCTTCTTTTGATAACGATAATCGTAATGATGATAAAGTTCTATAGGATTGATAAAAGAGCCTTTTACTTAAATATTCCGTATGTTTTATGGGTTATTTTTGCAGGTTATTTAAATTTAGGAATATTTTTATTAAACAGGTAAATATATTTATCTGTTTTTTATTTAAAAAGTGTTCACTTTTTTTATTTTTGTTATATAATATATCACTAAAGAGGGTGATTTTGTGGCTTATATTGAGTTTAAAAACGTTGATAAGATATATAAAATGGGTGAAGTTGAAATAAAAGCATTAAATAAAACTTCTTTTGAAATAGAAAAAGGAGAACTTGTAGTAATATTAGGCCCATCTGGTGCTGGAAAAACAACTTGTCTTAACATATTAGGTGGTATGGATTCTCTAACAAATGGTAAGGTTATAGTAGACAAAAAAGATATAACTAATTATAAAAATAAAGATCTTATTATGTATAGAAGAAATGATATAGGTTTTGTTTTTCAATTTTATAATTTAGTTCAAAACTTAACCGCTTTGGAAAACGTTGAACTTGCCGTTCAACTATGTAAAGATCATTTAGATCCTAAAACAATTTTAAAAAAAGTAGGTTTACAAAAAAGAATGGATAATTTTCCTTCACAATTATCTGGTGGAGAACAACAACGTGTTGCAATAGCAAGAGCACTTGCTAAAAATCCTAAATTACTTTTGTGTGATGAACCAACGGGTGCATTAGACTATAAAACAGGTAAACAAATATTAAAATTACTTGAACAGACAGCAAGAAAAGAAAAAATGACGGTAATAATAATTACCCATAATGCTGCTATAGCGCCAATGGCTGATAAAGTTATAAAATTTAAAAATGGTAAAGCAGAAGATATTATCATTAATAAAAACCCAAAATCAATTGATGAAATAGAGTGGTAATTATGAAAAAAAATAGAATTAATACAACAAGTATAAGAGAAATAAAACATTCTTTTAAAAGGTTTTTATCACTTGCTATAATGAGTATGTTAGGTGTTTTAGTTTTTGTTGGTATAAAAATGGCTGCATCTGATATGGTTATGTCGTTAGATAGTTATTATGATAAAAACAACTTATATGATATAAAATTAGTATCAACTCTTGGGTTAACTAATGATGATATAAAAGATATAAAAAATTTAAATAAAGTAAAAAATGTTTATGGATCATACTCTAAGGACGTTTTGATAAAGACGGGTAGCGAAGAGGCCGTATCAAAGGTAATGGGTATTACAGATAACATAAATGAAATTGAAATTAAAAAGGGAAGATTGCCTAAAAAAAATAATGAAATAATAGTAGAAGAAAACTTACTTAATAAGCAGAATTTAAAGATAGGCGATAAGATTAAGTTATTAGATAATGATGTTTTTAATGAAACTAATCTAACAATTGTTGGAACCGTTAAAAGTCCTTTGTATATAAATAATGGTTCATCTACTTTAAAAAGAGGAAATACTAACATAGGTTCTGGTAAGATAGATTATTATACTTATGTTATAGAAAGTAATTTTAAAATAGATTACTATACTGAAATTTATGTAACAATTAGAGGAGCTAAAGAAAAAGTAACCAATTCTAAAGAGTATAATAATTTAGTTAAAGGTGTTTTAAGTGACATAAACAAAATAAAACATACTAGTGAAAAAAGAAGATATGATGAGATATATAACAATATAAATAATGAAATTATAAAAAAAGAAGAAGAAGCGAATAAAAAGTTTGCATCTTATAAAAAAGAACTTGATAGTGCAAAATATATGCTTTCTAATGCTAAGATAAAATTAGATGATGCTAACAGATATTTATCATCTACTAAATTAGAATTAAATCAGAATAAAAACAAATTGGATGATGCTAAAAATAAATTGTTAGAATTTAAAATAAAATTAGATGATGCTAAAGTTAAAATGGATGATACTAAACAGTATATAAATGAAAAATTAAAAGATTATGATATAACTTATGATGATTTAAAAAACGCATATATCGAATTAAAAAAAGTGGATAAAAAGACCATAATTGAATTAATTCCACAAGATTTACCAAATTATAATGAAATAATTAATGCCATAGACCAGATGGACGAAGCAAAATTTAAAGAATTAGTAGAAAATTTTTTATCCAATAAGGATAACGTAGATAAAGTAATAAATATTATTCCCGTTGATACTCCTTATTATGATGACATAATAGAATTACTTAATATATTTAAAGAAAATCCAGAAGAAGTATATGATTATATACAAAAGCTAAATGATATTTTAAATTATGAAAATGAGTATAACAATAACGTTATTTTATATAATAATCTTTTGAATGAATATAATAAAAATAATGATTTATATAATATTTATTATAATAAGTATCAAAATGGTTTAAGTACTTATAATAACAATTTAATAACATATAACAATAACTTGAATTTATATAATAAAAATATTGAAGAATATTATAATAGTAAAAAAATATTTGATTTAAATATTAAAGATGCTAAAAAAGAACTTGATAAAATACCAAAAGCAGTTTGGTATTCATATAGTAGGATGGATGATAGTAGTTACTCTAGTTATATAGATGATTGTAATAGTGTTTCTAATTTAGCTAAATTATTTCCTACCATATTCTTTATTGTTGCAATATTAATAAGCTTAATTTCTATGTCAAGAATGGTAGAAGATGATAGGATAGTTATAGGTACTTTAAAATCATTGGGATTTAGCAATAAACACATTAGAAAAAAATACTTATTATATTCAAGTATTGCTACATTATCAGGTGGGGTTATAGGTGCTTTATTAGGATTTTTTATACTCCCGTTATTCATATGGAACATATATAAAATATTATTTGATGTACCTGTATTTAGTTATGATTTTAACCCTTTTAACGCGGTATTAGGAATATCAATAGCATTTGTTTGTATATGTGGTACAACACTTCTTACAATAAGAAAAGTAGTAAAAGAAAAACCATCAGATTTGATGAGACCAAAATCACCTGAAAACGGTAAAAGAGTAATATTAGAGAAAATATCATTTATTTGGAATAAAATAAAATTTTCAAATAAGATTACCATAAGAAATTTATTTAGGTATAAAAAACGTGTTTTGATGACTGTTGGTGGTATTTTAGGATGTACTTCCCTTATGCTAGCAGGATTTGGTATTCGTGATTCAATTACTGAAATACCACAAAAACAGTATGGTGAAATATTCAAATTTGATGAAATGGTTTATATAACAAATGATTTATCTGAAAACGAGATTAATAAATTATTTGATAATATTCATATAACTAAAATAATTAATACTAAAATGGACGTTTCAATGACATCTGGTAAATATGATATTAATTTGTTTGTTCCAGAAAATGAAAATGATATAAAAGGTGTTATTAACCTAAAAGATTTAAAAAATAAAAATGAATTAAATCTAGAAGATAATAAAGTTATAATATCTGATAAACTATCAGAATTAACTAATAAAAAGGTTAATGATAAAATCACGTTAACATCATCAGACAATAATAAATATCAATTTACTATTTCTGGTATATCAGAAAATTACGTAGGGAATTACGTATTTATGAATAAATATACTTATGAGAAAAACATTAACTCATATAATACAAACGTAGTTTATTTAAACATAGATGATGTAAAAAATGAAGACACTTTAACAAAAGAACTATTAAAAAATGATAACATTATGAGCGTTATGTCAATTAACTCTACAATAGATAGTATTAATAATATGCTTAAATCATTAAACAGTGTAGTACTTATATTAATAATTTTATCAGGTGCATTATCATTTGTTGTACTGTATAATTTATCTTACATAAACATAAGTGAAAGAAAAAGAGAAATAGCAACTCTTAAAGTTCTAGGATTTACCGATAAAGAAGTAGATAAATATATTACAAAAGAAACAGTAATACTTACGTTAATTGGAATAGTATTAGGACTATTATTTGGAATATTATTAACTAATGTTATTATTGATACAATAGAAATAGAAATGGTAAGATTTATAAGACATATAAAATTATATAGTTTTATGGTAACTATTTTGTTAATTATTTTATTTACCTTAATAGTAAATAAAATAACTCATTACACATTAAAGAAAATAGATATGATTGAATCATTAAAAAGCGTTGAGTAATAAAATATATATAAAAAGAAGAATTATTGAAATTATCAATTTTTCTTCTTTTTTAAAATGTTTATTTTTTTCTGTTTTTCTGTAAATTATAAATAGGACATAATGGATATACTGAATTTTCATTTTCTTCTGCTACTATTTTAGCATCTTCTAAATATACTATTTTTTTATCACAATATTCAGAAAGTTTTTTTTCTAATAAAATAATAAATTGATTTATATTATCCAACTCAAAGTTTACTAAAGAATTATACATATCATTTAATTCTTTAGTTTGATTCACAAATTTTTTAAAGTAAAAATCTACTAAAAACTCTGCTATTTCACTGTTAAAATAACCAATGTTTGATTTATATATCTGATCCTCACTTAAATTGCTAAAATCATATTCATTAGTATCAATCGCCCCAAAATTATGACCATCATACATAATGTTATACTTCATATCAAAACTTTTTATGTGTTTTTTACTTATGTCCATTGTGGCTTTACTAAACCTATCAACCGCTTTAATAAGTGAAGTAATATTTATACTAAATGGATCAATCATGGTTAATAAATGTCCATTACATTTTTTCATTATTCCAGCCTCTAATTCATTATCAACGTAAATTACTCCTTTTATAAAATAATATAACTTACTATCTATGTCTGAAAACTTTAAAAGTTGCTCTTCTGAATAATTCATATCTTCTTCAGATACATATTCTTTTATGGATTCATCTTTTAAGTCTTTTAATATTAATCCATTTTTTATTTCATAAACAATGCTTGTGCTAGATGGTGATCCAATTATTTTTCCGCCATGTATAAGTTTATTAAATTCATTTTTAGTTAATCTTAAGACTTTATCCATAATGTCACCCCTAATTGGTAATATATTATAATGATTATAATTTAATAGTCAATATATTATTTAAAATATATCGTTAATTAAATATAATTTTATGATAATCGATAAAAATATATTGACTTTTAATAAAAAATATCATATTATTTTATTGAGGTGATGAAGTTGAAAAAAAGTTTTATATCAAAAATAATATTGATTATATTAATGATTATATTAATAACAGGGGTAATTTGCTTACCATTTATACCAACTTTGTATGATATGTTTAAAGATCCTAGCTTTGACTTATTTAAAAATCATACGTTGATATATAAAATAGCATTTTTTACTTGTTATATCATATGTCTAGGAATTGTAGTAATATTAATTAGGTTATTTAATATTATTTATAAAAAAAGTCCATTTAGAAAAGAAATAGAAAACTCTCTTAAAGTAATGGCAATTATGTTCATGGTATTATTTTTAATAGTTATAATAAAATCCTTTTTTATCCCAACGCTTCTTTCTTTTGCTGTCAGTTTATTATGCTTTTTAATATCTTTAAGTTTTTATGTTCTAGCCCAAGTTATAAAAGCTGCGATTAATTATAAAAACGAAGTGGATTATACGGTGTAGGTGAATTATGATAATAGTTAATTTAGACGTTATGATGGCAA
>CANRHO010000036.1 GCA_947630435.1 uncultured Bacilli bacterium | reverse complement strand
TCTTTAAATGATTTTATTCAAATGATTGTAACTAATCAATCTAAAATATTTGATTTTCAAATGCATGTTGTTATAACTGCTAATAGTAAGGAAGAGTTAGAAACAAGAAAGATTCAGGTAAAAAATTACTTAGAATCTATGGAATTAAGAGCAATACCTTTAAGATTTGAACAAAAAAAGGTTTTGAAATCAATTATTCCAATATTTCCGAAACAAGATATAGAAGAACAAATAGGAACTCCTATTACTTCTCCCACAATAGCAGCGATGTATCCGTTTATTTTTGACAGTTTAAAAGATCCAGGACCAGCATGCTTACTTGGTACGGATTTTTCTGGAGGTGTTGTTTTATTTAACCAATTCTTGTATCAAATAAGAAAAGAGTTTAATAGAAATAATGCTAATATGATTATTTTAGGTACATCAGGATCTGGTAAATCTACGGCTGCTAAACTACTTTTAAGAACTTATGTTAGAAATGAATATAAAGTAGTAGTAATAGATCCAGAAGGAGAACTTGAAGAAATGGCATCTCGTATGAGGGGTGATTTCATTGATCTTGGAAAAGGCGGAGAATTCGGTATGATAAATCCTTTAGAGGTTATTATAGAAGCTGATGAAGAAGAGTTAAAAGATGGATTAGGATATACTGTTTTAACTAAAACTTTACAATTTTTAAAAGCCTTTATGAAATATTATGATCCAACGATTACGGAAGATGTTTTAACGATGTTTAGTGAAATAGCACAACTTACATATCAACGTTTTGGTATTTCATTTGAAACTGATTTTTCAAATCTTTCTTCAACACAATATCCAACATTCTCTGACCTTTATGAAACTTTAATAAGAAGATTAGAGGCTTATGGGGATCAAGTAACTCATGAAAGAGATATATTAGAAAAATTGGAATTAAAAATTAGACCTCTTGTTAAAGAACTTAAATTTTATTTTGATGGCCATACAACTATTCATCCCCAATCTAAGTTTATTGTATTTAATATAAGAGATTTAATGAACGCAGATGAAAACATAAGAAATGCTTTATTCTTTAACGTACTTAAATACGCATGGAGTCATTGCTTAGATAGAACAATTAATACGGTTATGATGGTAGATGAAGCCCATATGCTTTTATCTAGTAAAAATAACATTGGAGCAGATTTCCTAGCAAACATTCAAAGACGTGCTCGTAAGTATAATAGTGGTACAATATTTATTACTCAACAACCAAGTGATTTTGTAGATCAAGCTGTAATAACACAAGGTAAAGCAATATTTGATAATGCTTCTTATTATCTTGTTATGGGATTAAAAAAACAGGCGGTTGAAGATTTGGCAATGCTTATAGATTTAAATGAACAAGAAAAAGAAAGCATAAAAAAATATAATCAAGGTGAAGCATTATTTGTGTGTGGAAGTAGAAGAATGAGAGTTGATGTTGTTGTTACTGAAGCAGAACTTGATTCGTTTGGTTCTGGTGGAGGACTATAAATTAGTGATTTTAAAATCAGAAAGAAATTTCTGATTTTTTGTTTATTTTTATGGAAATTTTAAGTTTTATAACTAATAATTAATATGAGGAGATTATAAAACGTATGAATTAGAAGATAAAATAGATATAAAAAACATGATATATAACATTCGTGGTAAACAGGTAATGTTAGATAGTGATTTAGCAAGGTTATATGGATGTAAGAACGGAACTAAAGAGATTAACCAAGCGGTAAGAAATAATCTAGATAAATTTCCTGAAAGATATTGTTTTAAGTTAAATAATTTTGAACTTGATATTTTTTGGTCAAAATTTTTGACTAAAAAAAATATGATTGAAAAACGTGGTGGTAAATATCATAATCCCACCGTATTTACTGAACAGGGGATTTATATGCTTGCAACGATATTAAAAACGAAGCAGGCAACTTTAACTACGATAAAGATAATGGATACCTTTGTTAGTATGAGAAAGTTTATAAATGAAAATAAAGAAATATTTAAAAGAGTAATTGAAATAGAAAATGAAACGGATTATATAAAAAACACTTTAATAGAGCATGATATAAAAATAGAAGAATTATTTAATAAATTTGATAATAAAGAAAATTTATTAAGCAAACTATTTTTTAATGGAGAAATATATGATGCTTATAGTTTGCTTGTAGATATAATAAGAAAGGCAAATGAAGAAATTATAATAATATGTTTCATGATAGATTCATAATAATAGATAAAAATAAGTTATATCATGTAGGAGCATCATTAAAAGACTTAGGTAAGAAAGTATTTGGTATAAGTAAAATAGATGATTGTATGTATTTAAAGTTATTATTAGATGTTATTAATGGTATTTAGGTCTTAAAACATTGTTTGATAGAGTTATTAATTTATGATATAATTTTTTTATATAGTAAATGGCGGTGAAGTTATGTCTTTAGATAAAAAAAATGATGATATTGAAGAGTTAAGTTTAGATGATGTTGAAGTCGAATTGAAAATAGATGGTGACGTTGAATTAGAATCTGAAAGTTTGTCTAAACCTTTAGCGTCAGGAGTATCAAATAAAACAGATAAGGATGATACTGTAAACAATTTACCTTCGGGTGGATTGTCAATGGAAAGCGATGCACAAAGAGATATGGAAAGCTTACCAGACGAAGGAGTATCAAATAAAACAGATAAGGATGACACTGTAAACAATTTACCTTCGGGTGGATTGTCAATGGAAAGCGATGCACAAAGAGATATGGAAAGCTTACCAGACGAAGGAGTGTCAACTAAAACAGATAAAGATGATGATATTAATGATTTATCTACTGGAGGAAAAGAACAGTCTCAAGAACCAAAGGGATTAAAAGATAGAATAGATAATGCCAAACAAAAATATCAAAATCAAAAAGATAAATTTAATAAGGTAAAGAACAATATTAAGAATGCTCCTGATAACCTAAGAAAAAAAAGAGATGCTTTAAAAGATAAATGGAATAATAGGCCAAAATCAATGAAAGATCTTAAAGACAAAGTTAAAAATGGTGCAAAAAATGCCGGAAAAAATTTAAAAAAAAAGGCAAAACAAGGTGTTAAAAACGCAGCTAATAAGGCTAAGGAAGACGCTATAGAAGGATTTAAAAATAGTGATTTAGGCCAAGCTATAGATAAGGGGAAAAATGCGGTAAATAATATTAAGAAAACCGTTAAGATTATTAAAACCTTATTAACTTCAAAAATTTTTCTCATTATATTAGCGTGCATTTTAATTATTTCAGTTATAAGCGTTATTCCTAGTTTGCTTGCTTCTGGATCACCAGGATTAGGTGGAGAAGTGGAAAATGAGGAAAATTATAGCAAATATTCTGAAGTTGATCAAAAAACCATTGAAAAATTAAAAGAAATAACTGAAAAATATCCTACCGGAGATCCTTCTTATGCAATGGCCGCAACACTTTATCCATACATAGAGGAAATGCAAAATGGTAATGTTGCATCTTTAAGAGGAAAAACAAATGAAACTCAAGAAGACGATGAAGATATATATGATGATGAAGATAAAAAAAGTAATGAGGAAGATACAGATGATTTAGAAGATAATGAAAATGATACAATAGCTGATGATCCTTATCTGGAATTATTTCAAAAAAGAAAATACAGAAATAAGTTTAGAAAACTTTTAAAAGAATCAAAAGATGGGGAAGATGCACTTACTTCATATTTAAAAAATACATGGTTTAAAAAGGATGCTGGCTATAAAGAATTATTTAATGATGCTTCAAATGATGATGAGTTAGCTGATGCAATAATAGATGATTTATTAAGCCAAAAAGATGATTTTTTAGGATACTTTTATGAAAATTGTAATACTACAAACGCATCGACAACTCTTTTAAATGCAGCTGGAAATGTTAATAATTTTAGCGGATCTATTTATGTTACATTAAGGGATTATTTTGCAGATTCGGATGGATATTTTCGGGCTGATTCTTATTATAATTCTCCAGCGTTATATCAAACGGATTCTGATCCACTTACTTTTGCCAGATATGTTATGGGAGTTGTTTATGCGGAAAGTGAATCATGTTTAGATAGTGAATCATGTGCTAAGTCACTTATGATAACTGCTAAGAGTTTTGCAATTGGAAGGCAATCATCTCAAGGGTATAAACCTGAGGTCTTAGAAGATAGAACCATAATTCATATGCGTGGTAATGTTGGGGATCAAGACTTTTGTGATGTATATGAAGGATGTAAAGAAGGAAGATTTTCAAAAGATACGTGGAGTGTTTTTACAGGCGAAGGATATAAAAACAGAAAAGGTCCTTTAGCTAGTGATAAATTAAGTAATTTGGAAAAATGGTGGAATGATATAGCAGATCAATATGTTATAAGAAAAGAAGATAATAAGTTTGCTGGTAATCAATATAATGATTATAATGACAGTTGCAAAAAGGGAAAGTGTGTTTCTCAAACTAGAATGCTTAAAGCTTCTAAAAGTAATACTGATTATATGAATTTATTATTTAATGCAGATAATGGAGGATTTGATAACACTTTATACACATTGTATAGTTCAAGTTCAAATGAACTTTATGCTGTTACAACTGGTGACAAAGTATGTAATAATGAAAATTTAACTGGATCAAGACAATCTATTGTTAATTTTGCAGTTAGCATGATTGGTAAAATCCCATATTATTTCTATGAAGGTCAATCTGATGGATATGGAGCATTAGGTCATGCCTTAAGTAAAACATTTGAAGATAATCATTTTGCTGAAAAGTCAGCAACATACACCGATTATAGTGGAAGAGATAAATATGGTTTAGATTGTAGCGGTTTTGTTGATTTCGTATTTTGGAATGCTCTTGATAATAATTTAGGTAATGGTAATACGGACACATTACGTAATGTATCTACTAAAATAGAGTACAAAGATTTAAAGCCGGGTGATTTAGGATTTTTAAATGATGGTTCTTCTGGTACAGAGCAGCATGTTGGTATATATATTGGAAATGATGAATGGATAGAGTTAAATCCATCTGGTGTTACTAAAGGCCCTTATCCTGATTTCAAAGTATATTATAGACCTAATATATTATTTGATTTAGATGCTAAGGAAGGTGCACAAGGAGATGGCGTATCGACTGGATCTATGTCCTCTCCTATAAAGGATAAAACGCTTTCATGTAATGATTATCCTAATTATTCAAGTGGGGCATATCATGGAGGAACCGATTTATCAGTTAGTATTGGAACTGAAGTTCTAGCAGTTGATGGTGGTGAAGTTATTACATCAAAAGACTTAAAAGGATGTAATGGCAAAAGATGTGTTGGAGGATATTATAGTTATGGTAGATATATTGTAATTCAACATGATAATGGGTTGACCTCATTATATGCTCACTTAAGCGAACGCTTAGTAAATGAAGGCGATAAAGTATCTAAGGGAC
Source organism: uncultured Bacilli bacterium (assembly GCA_947630435.1). Lineage (GTDB taxonomy): Bacteria > Bacillota_I > Bacilli_A > RF39 > UBA660 > Aphodocola. The sequence continues at coordinate 2,292 of CANRHO010000036.1, read as the reverse complement.
AATTAATCGGTTTATCAGGAGAAAATGGAAACACAACAGGACCTCATTTACACTTGGAGATAAAATTAAACAGACATAATCAAAATCCATGTAATTATGTAAAATAATAGGAGCTAAATATGAAAAAAATTATCATAATATTAATTGCTTTAATGATGCTTAGTGGATGTACTATAAAAGTAGATTTAGATGTTTTAAAAGATGATTCTGTATCTGAAACCGTAGTTATAAGTCAAGATAAATCAAGTTATTCCAAGGACATAGATATAGATAGTGTTGTGAATAATTATTTAGAAATTTATAAAGATTCATTAACAGGTTATAAATATGAAGATGTATCCACTGATGATTTAATTAAATTTAAGTTAAATAAAAAGTACGACGATATTTATTCTTATTTAAAAGAATCTATATTTGTAAAAAATAACTCTAAAGATTTAGTTTATGATGATGCTAATAATACAAATAAAATAAGCGTAAATGTAAATGCTTTTTACTGTGATGAGGAGTGTTTTGAACCCCCTTTAATAGATGAATTAGTTTTTACTATTAGTTCTAATAAAATTGTTGATAATAATGCTAATCAAATAAGTGGTAATAAATATACATGGAATTTAAATTCCTTAACAGAATCAAATGATATTAATTTCACTATAAAAAAAGCTAATAAGTATAATTTTACTAAAAATAATTCTTTTATTAAATTAACTCTTTCAATTCTAGTTTCCATTTGTATTTTGGGATTAATATGCTTTATTTTATATAAAAAATATAGAAAAAATAGGATAAAATTTTAAGGAGGATATTATGAGAAAAATAAAAGGTTTATTACTTATATTGTTTTCTTTATTAATATTTACTGGATGTACTGCAACTGCAAATATTAATGTAAATTATGATGGAAAAATAACGGAGACTATAGATGTAGTATCATCAAATAGCAAAATACAATATGGAGATAAAAGTGTTGAGGAATCTATAGAGTTGTTTTTAAAAAAATATGATACTGCATTGAAAGTTGGAAAATATAACGTTACTATAAATAGTGGTAAAACCGATAGCGGAGCTACAATTAGTAGAAGTTACGATAATATATGTTCATTTGTTAATGGAACCATATTTAGTCAGTATGTATACCAAAGATTTGAATGTGTAGAAAATGATGATTATTATGAAATAAAAAGCGTGGGTTCTTTTATAAAAAGATCTGATAGGTATGACACATGGCTTGCGCCTGAAGATATAAATATAAAAATATCTCTTCCTGTTGCGGCGGAAGAAAATAATGCTGATAACGTAACTGATAATACTTACACATGGGAGTATGATGAAAACATAACTGATAAAGATTTTTATTTAAAAATAAGTAAGGCAGCGTTAAAAAAAAGTGAAGATGAGTACAACAAAAATATTGAAAGAAAAAAGTTAGTTAATTTAACGTTAATAATATTTGGTATGGTTGTTGGACTAATTATTTTAGGTGTTATATTTTTTACTTTATATAAAAAATATAAAAAAAATAAATTAGATTATTAATAAAGTTATACCAAATATGTTAAATATTTGGTATAATAATTCTATATGATTATATTGAATGGGGTGGCTTTTATATGAAGCTAAAGTTTAGAGCTGAGCATAAGGACATAGTTGCTTATTTATGGGCATGTTTATTATTATTAGTTGTTGTAGCATTATGCGTAAGAAACTTTTACCATCTTGCCGATGATAGTTTAGCTGTTGATAATACAAGTATTAGTTGGACATTTAATTTTATACCAGCACTTTTTCCTCCATATTTAGGATATACTATTATTTTTTGGATACTTGCTATTGTTATTTTAACAGCAAGCGTATCAAGCCACTTTTTTACCAGAGAAAAAGGATTCGGATTTAAAGAAGGTAAAAAAGAAGAAGGTTTTGGTAGGTTTGCTAAGGAGGATGAGTATAAATCCTTTGAAAATGTAGAGCCTGTTGAACTTACTGCTAAAGAATCCACTGTGGCTGGATTTCCTTTGGTTTATGATAAGAAAAAAAATTTAGTTTATTTGGATAATGGTGAGTCTCACTCTTTAGTTATTGGTGCTACAGGTTCTGGTAAAACTCAAATGGTTATAAATCCATTAGTTAATCTTTTGGCAAAAAAAGGAGAATCGATGATAATTACCGATCCTAAAGGAGAAATCTTTGAAAAAAACGGTGAAATGTTAAAAGATTTAGGTTATGACGTAATCGTTGTTAATTTCCGTGATCCAAAAAATGGTAGTTGTTGGAATCCTTATACGTTACCATATA
>CANRHO010000035.1 GCA_947630435.1 uncultured Bacilli bacterium | reverse complement strand
TAAAATAAATATCAAAATAAAAAAGTAATAGACTACTATATTACCTTAATTACTTGATCAACTTGTTTTTAAATTAATTGTTGCTACGATGTAGCAACTTTTTTAAATAATACGTAAAATTTTCTTATTCTTGTTAAATTAGTATAATAAGGAAATTCATATTATTTAATATTTTTCTTTCAAGCGATTGAAAAAGCAATAAACTATTGTGCTTTGTTCATTGCCTTCATTACTTGATTAACTTGTTTTTGACTAGGAGTTCTTCCCATTTGTTGCATCATTGCCCTTATCATTTTTTCATTTATTGGAGGATTTTTCTTCAAATATTTTTTCATAAATATTCTAGCTCCAAAAAATCCTACTATTAAACCTACTATAAGACCAATTACACACCATAATATATTTCCCCACATAATTCATCTTCCTTTCAAGTATTATTTTACTAAAATTTAGTAATTTATACAAGGGTTTTTCTAGATACTTTATCAAGCCAAAAGTAATCTTTGTTATTAAAATCACAAACAAAGATATTATCTTCATTAGATAATATTTTAAAAAAGGCACTTATATTCTTATTAGTTTTAACTTTTATGTAAGTATTATAAACCGTAAGTTTAGTATCTTCTACCCCATCATTTAAAACATGTTTATTAAGGGATTTCTTATAGTTACTATCAAACGCATATTTTCTGTATATTCTGCTATTTACATCGGTTTTATTATACGGGACAGCCATTTGTTCAAATAATCTATAGGATATTATAAAATCATTCTTACTAGATAAAGATATTTGCTCTAACATTTTATATAAATAATAAGTTTTATTATAATAAAGTTTTGAAAAAGAATCATTAATTTTAAATAAATAATATACTCTCATAATTAAAAACACCTCTTTTATAGAATAATAGAAATTCTATAAAAAAGATGTCGAATATATTACTTAAGTAATAATTTCTCGATTTTTTTATAAATAGCATCATCATTAAGCTTTAGTTTTTCCAAAACATCGTCTGGTTTACCAGAATAACCAAATTCATCTATTCCCATTATGTATTTATCATTATAAACATATTTATGCCATCCAAATTTAGAAGCTCTTTCAATTACAAAAGTTTTATAACCAATTGGTAAAACTTCTTCTTGATATGATTTTGACTGCTCTTCAAAAAGCCTAGTACAAGGCATTGAAACCACTCTTATTTCCATACCTTTTTTAGATAACTTTTCTGCTATATCAAGAGCAAGAGACACTTCCGTTCCCGTTGCTATTATGATTCCAAATAATTTTTTCTTTTCCTTTCTTATTATATAAGCTCCTTTTTTTACGCTTAAAGGATCAGTTACATCTAAGTTTTTAATTTTGCTTCTTGATAGTACTATTGATGATGGTTTATCATTATTTAATATGCATTGCCATGAACCTATTACTTCATTAGCATCACATGGTCTATAAACATAATGGTTAGGTATACTTCTTAACATCGCAAGCTCTTCTACTGGTTGATGCGTTGGCCCATCCTCCCCAATCATAACCGAATCATGGGTGAATACAAAAGTCGATGGTAAATTCATTAAACTTGCCATTCTAATAGCAGGTTTTAAATAATCAGAAAACGCTAAAAAAGTTGACGCAAAAGGTCTTAACCCTGAGAGTGCCATACCATTTATAAACGCTCCCATAGCATGTTCTCTTATACCAAACCAAAAATTTTTCCCAGCATAATTATCATTTGAAAAATCACCAAAGTTATTTAAATACGTTTTAGTTGATGATGAAACATCCGCACTACCACCTAAAAACGCCGGATAGTTGTTAGCTATTTCATTCATTACTTTTCCATTTATGTTTCTTAACTCATCATCATCAAAAATTATATTATTAAATAACCTGGTTATATCGTATCTTTTATCTTTTTTTAATGATTCCAAAAATCTTTTTGTATCATCATCACAAGAATTAATATAGGCATTATATTTCGTATCCCATTTTTTCTTATCATGGGTGACTCTTATTCTGATGAAATTAGCCATTTTATTTCTTAAATCACTTATATTAGAAAACAGATCATTATCTAACTTTAATTTTTCTTTTAATTGTCTTATGTCTTCTTTCGTAAGAACTGACCCATGAACTTTATTAGTACCTTGCAAAAGAGAATCCTTACCTATTATTGTCTTTATTTGTATAAAAGAAGGTCTATCAGTTATTCTTTTTGCTTTTGATATTGCCATATCTATTAAAATAGGATTATTACCATCTGCAACTAAATCTGTATGCCATCCCATAGCATCAAATCTTTTTAATACGTCTTCGTTAAAAGTTTTTTTCGCATCCGCATCTAAAGTAACGTTATTACAATCATATAATACGATTAAATTACCTAACTTTAAAGTCCCAGCAAGCGAACAAGCCTCATAACTTATTCCTTCCATTAAGTCTCCTTCTCCGCATAAAACAAATACTTTATAATCAAAAAGTCCATTAAATTTTTCTTTTAAATATTTTTCTGCGGCAGCCATACCAACGCCCGTTGCAATACCTTGTCCTAATGGCCCAGTAGAACAATCGACCCCTGGTGTTACACCTACCTCTGGATGACCAGGAGTAATTGAACCAAGTTGTCTAAAGTTTTTTAAATCCTTAATTGTTATATTAAATCCCGACATGTAAAGAGTAGCATATAAAAGTGCCGAACCGTGACCTGCTGACATAACAAATCTATCTTTATTTATCCATTCATCATCAGTTACATCGATATTCATATGCTTACTATATAAAGTATATAAAATTGGAGCAGCCCCTAATGCTATTCCAGGGTGCCCACTTCTTGCTTTTGAAATTTCTGCTATTGATAAAGCTTTAATTGCACTAATTATTCTTTGATCATCCATAAAAATTACCCTTTCTATCTTATAAAATAATTATAAGTCAAAAAAGGTTATTTATCAATGGTATTATTTTAAGCATTAAATACAATGTTTCTTTCTTTATTAACTTGCTTTAAATCTTGTGGTTTTTCATAATTAACTACCCAAATTATATTTACCAACGTAATAACTAAATATATTAATGCTACTCCCTTATAATCTTTTAATAACTTCATATTAACCACTCCTTTTATTTATTTACAATTAAATTTTATCACGAACGTTTGTTTGTGTCAATATTAAAAGTGAACAAATGTTTGACAATGTAAAGTAAGTGTGTTATTATATAAGTATAATTAAAAGGGAGGAATTATGGAAAAACTTACAAATAGACAAAAAGATGTATTAGACTACATAAAAAGTTACGTAGCAAATCATGGTTATCCACCTGCCGTAAGAGAAATTGGAAAAGCCCTAGGTCTTAACTCACCTGCTACGATTCAATCACACATAACCGCTTTAGAATCTAAAGGATATATTAAAAAGACAAACTCCAAATACAGATCATTGGAAATCATTGGAAATAATGAATACTTAAACGAAGATGTTGTAGAAGTACCATTACTCGGAAAAATAACAGCTGGTTCTCCGATAGAGGCAATAGAAACTCCGGATGAATTCTTTAGTTTACCAGCATACTTAATACCTAGTAAAGAAGAAGTATTTACTTTAAAAGTAAGTGGTGAAAGTATGATTAATAAGGGCATATATGACGGTGATATAGTTATTGTACAAAGGCAAAACGTAGCTAGAAATGGTGATATAGTAGTAGCAATGACAATGGATAACGAGGTTACTTTAAAAACGTTTTATAAAGAAGCTACACATATAAGATTGCAGCCTGAAAACGATACTATGAAGCCAATTATACTTTCTAATTGTACAATTTTAGGAAAAGCAATTGGGCTATATAGAAAGTTCTAAAAAAAGAGAAACTAAATGTTTCTTTTTTAGTTTCTCAATCTATCTAAAAACGCTTTATCATGCATCAGCGTTCTACAATAATATATGGTTTACAAAAGTATTTGTTAACCATATTTACCTAAATATAAGTTTAATACCTAACTTCATATCAAAACTTATTGTATTAGATATCTTTGCATAACTTATATAATAATATTTTTAAGCTTTTTATTATTAATTATTATGCACTACTTTTAATATGTACGTTTTTAGAAAATTATACACGCAAATTTTTTATATTTTTATGGTGTGATAATATTATAATAAATATATAAATAATTTATTTTATGGTTTACATGTTTTAATTATATATCCGTTGTTATTTACCTTTATTTTAATACTACCATCTAAATCCGTTCTATATATATTAGAATTAGATAATATATTTAAAACCGACTGTTTAGGATGATTATATCTATTATTCTTACCAACTGAAATTATACTATATTTAGGATTAATACTATTTATAAATTCCAATCCTGATGATGTATCAGATCCATGGTGTCCCACCTTTAGAAAATCTATATCTTTTAAATCATATTTTTTTAAGATATCTTCTTCCTTTTTTATACCAGCATCACCCATAAATAAAAATTTATAATTATTAAAATTATAATATATGACATTACTGTTATCATTTTCATTATCATAAATCCTAGTATTTAAAAATTTCAATTGATGTTTATCAATATTTAATTTTTCTAAACCTTTGTAATAATTGATATTTTTTTCATTCAAAAGTTTAATTAATTTAGTCTCTATTTCGTTATAATCATCATTATTTAAAACAACGTTTTTAATTTTTATACTCTCTACTAAATTCATAGCTTCACCCATATGATCATAGTCTCCATGAGTTAATATAAGAAATTCGATACTATTTATTCCCCTAGAATTTAAATATGGAATCGTTTTGTTTTCTATTATTTTTGATTTACTAAACACATTGCCTCCCGTATCAATGATGATTGCTTTACCACGAGGCAAAATCATAACGGTACTATCCCCTTGACCAACATCTAAAAAAACTATCTCTGGATTCATAATAAATATTTTTGAATTTAGATTAAATATTAGAATAACTAAATATAATATTAAATATTTTTTATTAATGATAATCATTAAATATAAAAATAAATAATACAAAATAACAACTACTATACTAGGTTTAGAAATAACAAATGTAAATATTTTTATTTTATCTAAATTAATAGTTAAATATTCTAATAACTTTATAAACAATAAGTAAAGAGAATCCAAAAAAGGAAACATAAAAGTAATTACACCTAAAGGAAATATTATAATTGATACAAAAGGAACAAAAAATAAATTAAACACAAAAGATAAAATATTAATTTTAAAAAAGTTACTTGCTAAAATAGGAATAGATGATAAAAAACAAACTACTGATATTATTAATAAGTTTTTAAAATAATTTTTACTCCTTAATATTTTTTTAGATAACAATATAAAAAACGTAATTGTTATAGAAAACATAAAACTCACACTATAAATTAAATATGGATTAATTATTAATAGTATACTTGCGGTCATAAGTAAAACATTGATATCTTTATAATTTAAATTTAATTTTCTATTTATATGTGATAATGCTAAAAACAAGCTGCATCTTAAAAGCGATTCAGTAAAACCAGTTATAAAAAGAAAAAATAGCAAAAATAAAAATATAATGATTTTCTTTAATTTTAAATTCTTAAACATTTTATTAATAATACTTAAAAACAATACAACATGCATCCCAGATATAGCGAATAAATGACTTATTCCAATGTTTCTATATCCTTTCATTACATAACTTTCTATATTTGATGTATCTGCCAAAACAAAGGCCTTTAAATAAGCTTTTGTTTTATATTTATTAGTATGTTTTATCATCTTGTTTTTTAAAGTGTATAATAAGTTTTTATTTTTAGATATTAAAGTTATTTTAGGGTTATTTGATATCATCTTAATATTTTTAGTAAGTAAGTATTTTCTATAATTAAATAGATTAAAAACGGTATTATTATTAGGAGTTTTAAATAATCCTGTTACACTAACATTATCTCCTAATTCATAATCAAAATCATTATAAATGGTTATTCTATACTTATATTTATCCTTTACATCAATAACGGTTTTATCCTCGTCTTTTTTTAAACCAGTTATTTTTCCTGTTATTTTCTTTTCCTTTTCTAAAGATATATTATTATCATTTATAATGATATTAAAAACTTTTAAAAAAGCAAATAAAAATATTATTAATATTATAATTTTTTTATAACTCATTATAATGTAATATAATCTTTTATTTTTTCATATATCGAATCGCCAACTCCTGATACGTTTTTAATTTCTTCTATGCTTTTAAAACTACCATTTTCTTGTCTATAACTTATTATAGCGTCTGCCTTTGCTTCTCCAATACCAGAAAGCGTCATAAGTTCTTCTTTACTAGCGTTATTAATAGATACTTTAGAATTTAAACCATCATTACTTTTATTTTCTAAAGATGATGATTTATTTATACAAGCATCATTATTACTATCAGGACAAATACATTCATTTGATGCACAAGTAATTTCTTTACTAATACTATTCTTTTTAAACTCTGCTATTTCCTTTTTTGTATAAACAACAATATACATCTCATCAGTTAATTTTTTACTTAAATTCAAATTAATAGTATTAGCATTATCAGATAGTCCTCCTGCCAAATTAATGGCATCAATTATTCGTTTACCATCTTCTAATTCATAAACACCAGGTGCGTTTACAGCTCCCTTAACATCAACGAAAACCGTTTTTGTAGTATCATTTTTAGCAATACTTACTTCTTTTGTAATCGACTGCTTTTTAACACTTGTTGTACTTACCTTATTATATTTATTAGATAAATAAATAAAAAGTAAAAAAATAACAAAGAAAAAAAGTATAAGAACTTGCTTCCAATATTTTTTAATAAAATAAATCATTTTTCCTCCTTTCATGTTTATAATTCTACATATGTTTTAAAATTCCCCTAAAAAAAATTAAAAAATATGCTTTTTATTGCATATTTTTATAATTCTGATTTACTAATTGTTATGACCGGGCGAAGACCATATCCGCAATCGTCATAGAATGTTACATCAGCAAATGTTTTAAGTGGTGATATTGCTAATATATAAGAAGTAGCATGTAAGTTTTCTGTCCAGTAAGAAGTAGAGAAGATCCACTCTGGAGCATTAGGAACTGCATCATATATATGACCAGGCTCATCACTAAAACCAAACTTTTGTAACTCTTCATATCTAATCAATCTTGCACTTACGCTAGGATAACTTTTTTTTAGATATTTTTGATAATCTTGAACATACGAATATAAGTTAGAATTTTCATCATATACATGCAATGGATCCCCCGTATACTTAGTTAGATATTGATGAGTTTTAGAATCATACCAATATCCACAAAAACCTTCGCAAGAAGAGGAACCTTCATCCCAGTAGTTATTTTCATCTATCAAAGCAAATGCCAAAGTACCAATCAATTTAAAAGACTCAAGGTGTTCTATATCACTAAGATCAGGAGAAATCGTTTCTTCCTGCTGCAAGCCATAACCAGGTGTAGATGAAGGAATTTTATTCACACTTATATCTTCGGAATTCATATTATAAATAGCTATATTTCCTACTAATAAATTATATTTAGCAAGCGCTGTAACACTATCACCATTATCACTTATTACATAAAAGTCTTCACTAACTTTTGTTTCTTCATTACATAATGCTATTACATCCCCTACTTGATATGTATCTTTTTTTGTGAATGTTGTACAGTTATTTGCTACCTCACCTTTAGTAGTTACTTTCTTATTATCAGTTTGTACATACTCTATTTCAAAACTTAATTCGATTTCTTCTCCTTCTTTTGGTAAGTCCT
>CANRHO010000034.1 GCA_947630435.1 uncultured Bacilli bacterium | reverse complement strand
AATGCATATGAGAAAACAGAAATATTTAGAATTATATTAAAAACTTTTGGATTATTAAATGTTAATCCAGTTATTGAAGAATTTATTAATGAAGAATTTCATATAGAGAATACGTATATATTTCAATTAGATCCTTATGCCTATAATATTGTCCCTAATTATATAGTGGAAATATGTGATGCTATAATAAGTAAGATGAAAATTGATGTTCCAGTAACTAATCAATAATTATCTATTTGTATAATAATTAGAAAAATGATATAATTTTATTGGTAAACGGATGCAAACATTTTGCAAAATGTTTGCAAATGAAAAAGTATTCATAGTAACAATAATAACACAAATACTATAAATACTGGAGTATGTTCAACTTGTGGTTCGGGGAAAAAGTATAAAAATTGTTGTGGAAAATAATAATTTTTATTAATGTTTGAAATAATAAACTTGCAAATCTACAAAATAGATAAAAAGCAAGTTTTTTATTAAATATAAGTACTTAATTAAAATTAAGTGAAATAACTATTGTTAAATAATGACAATTTTTTTTTATTCATTTTCATAATATAAATAATATGTTATAATTAACAATAGGTGATTATATGGAAATTACAAGTAAAGATATTTCTGAGTTAGAAAAAAAGTTTAATCAAATATGGAGTTGTCTTTGACTTAGAGGAAAAGCAAAAGCAACTAAAAGAAATTGATCAAATATTATCTACTCCTAATGTTTGGACTGATTCTTCTAACGTAGAAAACATAACTAAAAAAAAATCAAAGTTAAATTTGATAATAAAGCCAATCATTACCATAAAAAATAATATAGATGTGCTTAAACAATATGAAGAATTTAAGTTAACAAAAATGGATGATGAATTAAAATTAGAATTTAAAAATTTATTCATAGAAACTAAGAAATTATTACAAATCCAAGAAACACTAACCTATCTTAGTGGAGAATTTGATAATAATGATGTAATATTTGAAATACATGCAGGAGCGGGTGGTACGGAAAGCTGTGATTGGGTATTAATGCTTTCTAGAATGTATGTTAAATATTTTGAGAAAAAGGGATATACATATCAAGTAATTGATGAACAATTAGGAGAAGAAACCGGAATAAAAAGTATTATTTACATAGTAAAAGGTAGCTATGCATACGGTTATTTAAAAAATGAAAAAGGAGTTCATCGTCTAGTTAGATTATCACCATTTGATTCAAATAATAGAAGACATACCTCATTCGCTGCGGTTGATGTTATACCAGAGTTTAATGATAACGTAGACGTTATTATAAAAGAAAATGATATAAGAATAGATGTCTATAGAAGTAGTGGTGCAGGCGGACAAGGTGTTAATACTACCGATTCAGCAGTTAGAGTAACTCATATTCCAACTGGAATAGTTGTTACTTGTCAAAACGAACGTAGCCAAATAAAAAATAAAGAAACTGCGTTGAAAGTGTTAAAAAGTAAATTATACCAAATAAAATTACAGGAGCAAAAAGCAAAAATAGATTCAATAAAAAGTGATCATAGTGGAATAGAGTTTGGTTCTCAAATAAGAAGTTATGTACTTCATCCGTATTCTATGGTAAAAGATCATCGTACTGGATATGAAACATCTAATGTTAGTAAAGTTTTAGATGGAGAATTAGATGAATTTATAGAAAGTAATTTAAAAGGAGAAAAAATAAAATGAGACTATTTAGAAGATTTAGAAAGAAAAAATCTGACCAAATACTAAAATTAGTTGAAAAAGCACATCTTTTTAAAAGATATATGTTCTTGATAATTGGCACTTTAATATATGCGGTTGCTTATAATTTGTTTTTCTTTAAAAATAAAATCATATTCGGGGGAGCAAGCGGTATATCAATAATAACTCAAAACTTAATAGAACCATCAATTATGATATTTATTCTAAATTTATTATTTTTAATTTTAAGTTTCTTTTTGTTAGGAAGTAAAAAAACCTTTAATTCGGTTATAGGTTCTTTGTTATTTCCATTATTTGTTAGTTTAACTAGAAATATAGGAGATTTTATAAAAATTGATAATGGTAATCTTTTGCTTATTGTAATAGTAGGTGGAGTATGCGTAGGTACTGCTTCAGGAATTGTGTTCAAAAGTGGTTTTACAACTGGTGGAACCGATATATTAAATCAAGTTGTTTCAAAGTATTTTAAGGTATCCATCGGGACCTCGGTTTTTTTAACAGATGGTATAATTACCATAGTAGGCGGTTTTTTCTTTGGATGGACAAGAGTACTATATGCAATGATAGTTTTATATATTATAAATATAATGGTTGATAAAGTTGTGTTAGGTATTTCAAATAATAAAGCCGTTTATATAACAACGGATAAAGATGATGACGTAATTGATTATTTATTAAATGAGTTAAAACTTGGAATAACTCTTATTGAGACTAGAGGTGGTTATACAAATAAAAAAGATCAGTTAATTATGTGTGTTGTTCCAACAAGTGAGTATTTCAAAGTAAGTGAAGGTATAGCACAAATAGATTCGCATGCGGTAATATTAGTAACAGATGCTTATCAAACATCAGGAACTTATAGTGGTAAAGGAAGTGGTATAAGTGGAATTTATTAAGTTTCGAAATGTGGAAAAAACATATAAGAATGGAGTCAACGCTGTCTATGATATAAATCTTGATATAAAAAAAGGTGAATTTGTATTTGTAATAGGAGCATCAGGTTCTGGCAAATCAACTTTAATAAAGATGTTATATCGTGAAGAAAGACCTACTATCGGTGAAATTTATGTAGGAGGAATAAACGTTGCTAAAGTTAAGAATAGTAAAGTTTATAAATTAAGAAGAAAAATAGGAATCGTTTTTCAAGATTATAAATTATTACCAAAGCTTACGGTTTATGAAAACGTTGCTTTCGCTTTAGAAATATATGGTTTGCCAACTGTAGAGGTAAGAAGAAAAGTTTTAAAAGCTTTGGATTTAGTTGGTTTAAAATCTAGAACCAAAAGCTATCCAGATCAACTTTCTGGAGGTGAACAACAACGTGTTGCCATAGCCCGTGCAATAGTTAACTCTCCAAAATTACTTATTTGTGATGAACCAACTGGTAATTTGGATCCTGATACTAGTTTAGAAGTTATGAAAGTAATAGAAAAAATAAATGATTTAGGTACTACTATCGTAATGGCTACCCATGATAGAGAAATGGTAGACAAAATGAAGAAAAGAGTAATTCTTTTGGATAATGGAAAATTAGTAAAGGATTATGAGAAAGGAAGTTATAGTCATTATGAAGGCAATTAGAATTATATTAAGAAATATTCGTGATGGTTTTAAAAGTGTAGGTAGAAACATTAGCTTATCAATCGCATCTATATCATGCATAACAATTACACTTTTAATTGTTGCTATTGCTCTTATTGTTTCTTATAACGTAGAGAGTATAACAAAAAGAGTTAAAGAAGATTTTACGATAATTACTTTCGTTGATAACGCAGCAAGTGAAGAGGAAATAAAAAATTTAGCTTCTAACATAGAAAAACTGGATAACATTGATAGCGTAGAACACGAAACAAAAAAACAAATAGCAGACGAAATGAAGGAAACCTCTGATTCTTTGTCAGCTATAATTGATACGTGGTCAGATGAAACAAATCCATTATATGATACTTTGCTAGTTAAAGTAAAAGATACCGAAAAAATATCTGATACCGCAAAAAAAGTGCAAAAATTGGATTTGGTTAAAGATGTTAAATACGGTCAGGGTATGGTAGAAAGTTTGTTATCAGTATTTAATGTTTTAGAAAAGGGTATGATAATAGCAATGGTAGCATTGGTATTAGTAACATTATTTTTAATTACTAATACCATTAAAATAACTATTTTCTCAAGAAAAAGAGAAATAGAAATCATGAGATTAGTTGGTGCATCAAACTTTTCTATTAAACAACCATTTGTTATTGAAGGATTTGTATTAGGATTCTTAGGATCTCTTATTCCAATTGGGTTAACTCTTTATGGATATTCAGCATTATATAATCATTTTAATGGTCAATTATTTTCTCCATTTGTAAAACTAGTTTCCGCAGAACCATTTGTTTATATTGTGTCACTTATTTTATTAGCATTAGGTGTTGTTGTTGGTATGTTCGGTAGTTATAACGCAGTAAGGAAGTACTTGAAGATATAATGAGAAAGATAATAAAATACCTTATAGTATTACTAATAACACTATTAATACCAATAACATCAATTAGTGCAAAAACAATTGGAGATATACAAAAAGAAATTGATGCTGCACAAAAAAAATTAAATGACACAAACACTCAAAAAGCACTAAATAGTCAAAATTTAGCTGAAACTCAAAAAAAAATAGCTGAAATAAAACAAAGTATAACAAAAACAGAAGAAAGTATTACTAATAAAACGAAAGAAAGTGAACAGCTTCAAAAAGATATACAGAAAAAAAATGAAGAAATAAAAGATTTAATGAAATATTATCAAGTATCTTCCTCAGGATCAACCATGTTAGAATACATAATGGGTGCAGAAAGTTTAACTGATTTAATATATCGTTTGTCAATAACTGAGCAGATTTCAAATTACAATAAAAAAGTAATAAAACAAATGAATGATATGATAGCAGAAAACGAAAAAATAAAAAAAGAATTGGCAAATAAAAAAGAAGAACTTGTTAAACTTAAACAAGAACAGGACACTCAAGTTATAGTGCTAAACAAAAAGCGTAGTGAACTTGATGCTGAAGGTGAGTCTGAAGAACAAGTATTAAAAGGAATGAAAGAACAACTTAAATATTACAAATCTTTAGGATGTAAAGATTCTGATACGGTAAGTGCTTGTACAAGTAAAGTATATGGAAGTAATATCTTGCCACCTGGTACAACGTTTAGAAGACCAACTACGTCTGGTAGGATATCTAGTGAATTTGGTAATAGAACTTTAAATGGTAAGGCTAATAAGCATTTCGCAATTGATATTGCAATGCCTACGGGAACTTCAGTATATGCAGTAGCACCTGGTGTAGTTGGTTATACAGGAGAAGTATGTGGTATTTCATTAGTTATATGGCATAACATTAATGGTAAAACATATTCATCAATATATTGCCACTTATCAAAACAATTGGTTAAAAAAGGTGATGTTGTAACATCAGATACTCTAATTGCAAAATCAGGCTGTACTGGACAATGTTATGGAGCTCATTTACATTTAGGACTTGCAACAGGAAGATATAAAGATATTTTAAATGGATATTCTAGGTATTATTCTTCTGGTAAAGGAGATAGTTTAGAAGAACATACGTTTAATCCAAGAGACGTAATAATATTTCCACCAAAAGGATCTAGCTACTCTAATAGATAGGTTAATATTAATTATATTTTTACTTAAAATTAACTTTATAATCTAAAACAAGAAAAGTAAAGAAAAGTACTTTTCTTGTTTTTATACATAATAAATGCTAGAATATATTTACAAAGGAGGGTATTATGTTTGATTTAGTATCAAATTTTAAACCATCAGGAGATCAGCCAGAGGCCATAAAAGAACTTTCAGATGGAATAAAAAATGGTAAGAAATATCAGGTTTTGCTTGGTGCAACAGGTACTGGTAAAACTTTTACAATAGCAAATGTAATTAAAGAAGTTAATAAACCAACCCTTGTTTTAGCTCATAACAAAACACTTGCAGGACAACTTTATTCAGAGTTAAAAGAGTTATTTCCAAATAATCATGTATGTTATTTTGTTTCCTATTACGATTATTATCAGCCAGAAGCTTACGTACCTTCCAGCGACACTTACATAGAAAAAGACTCATCCATAAATGATGAAATAGATGAATTAAGGCATTTTGCAACGTCATCCTTAATCAATTATAAAGACGTAATTGTTGTTGCATCTGTTTCGTGTATATATGGTATTGGCGATAAAGAAGAATACGAAAATCACATGCTTACTTTATCGGTAGGAGAAGAAATAAACAGAAACGTTGTATTATCCAAATTAGTTGATATGATGTATGAACGAAATAACATAGACTTAGTAAGAGGAACTTTTAGAGCTAAAGGAGATGTTATAGAAGTCATTCCTGCATATGAAAAATCTCATGGTATTAGAATAGAGTTGTTTGGTGATGAAATAGATAGAATAACAGAATTTGACGTGCTAACAGGAGCTGTTATAAATGACAGAAAATTCATATCCATAATGCCGGCTTCTCACTTCGTAACTAGTGAAGAAAAATTAAAAAAAGCAATTATTAACATCAAAGAAGAATTAGAAGATAGATTAAAGTATTTTAAAGAAAGTGGTAAATTATTAGAAGCTGAACGCCTGGAGGGAAGGTGTAAGCATGATATAGAAATGCTTGAAGAAACTGGTTTTTGCTCAGGGGTGGAAAATTATTCAAGACACTTAGCTTTAAAACCAGAAGGCGCAACACCTACTTGCTTAATTGATTTTTTTCCAAAAGATTTTTTGTTAGTTGTAGATGAATCACATGTTACTTTACCCCAAGTAAAAGCCATGTATAACGGTGATAGAAATAGAAAACAAATGCTTGTTGACTATGGTTTTAGACTTCCTAGCGCTTTGGACAATAGACCACTTCGTTATGAGGAGTTTGAAGACAAGATAAATCAGGTAATATATTTATCAGCAACTCCAGGAGATGAAGAATTAGTAAAAGTAAATAATAAAGTGACTGAGCAAATAATAAGACCTACTGGCCTTTTAGATCCTTTAATAGATGTTAGAAAATCAAGTAATCAAATTGATGATTTAATAGAAGAAATTCAAAACCAGATTAATAAGGGAGATAGAACTCTTGTTACTACTTTAACGATTAGGATGGCAGAAGAACTTACTTCATATTTAAAAAACATAAACATTAAAGTTGCTTATCTTCATAGTGAGGTAAAAACTTTAGAAAGACTTAAGATAATTCATGACTTAAGAGAAGGAAAATATGACGTTTTAGTTGGTATAAATCTTTTAAGAGAAGGGCTTGATATTCCTGAGGTAAGTTTGGTTGCAATATTAGACGCTGATAAACAAGGATTTCTAAGAAGTTATAGAAGTCTTATTCAAACTATCGGTAGATGCGCAAGAAACGCTGATGGTAGGGTAATTATGTATGGTGATATAATAAGTGATTCGATGAAAATGGCAATTGAAGAAACCAAAAGAAGACGTGATATTCAAATTAAATACAATGAATTACACGGAATTATACCGCAAACAATTAAGAAAAAAATCATGGATGTTGTAAGTATTTCAGATGATGATTCTAAAAAGAAAAAGCGTACTAAAGATGACATACATAATGATAAGCTTATTAGACAGCTTGAGGAAGAAATGCAAAAAGCTGCTAAAGAATTAGACTTTGAGCGCGCTATGGAACTTCGTGATATTATTTTTGAAATGAAAGTTAATTAAAAAATGGTTATAATTTACATAACCATTTTTTAAATTATATGATAAAATATAAAACAAAGTAATTTTGTGTTAGAATTATATTAGAAAAAGGTGAAGTATATGGATAAAATAATAGTAAAGGGTGCAAGAGAAAATAATTTAAAAAACGTAGATATAGAAATACCAAAAAACAAGTTAACAGTAATGACTGGTGTGTCAGGTTCAGGTAAATCAAGCCTTGCTTTTGATACTATATACGCAGAAGGCCAAAGAAGATACGTAGAAAGTCTATCCGCTTATGCAAGACAGTTTTTAGGTGGAACATCAAAACCAGATGTTGATTCTATCGAGGGTCTTTCACCATCTATTTCAATTGATCAAAAAACAACTAATAATAATCCAAGGTCAACCGTTGGTACCGTAACCGA
>CANRHO010000033.1 GCA_947630435.1 uncultured Bacilli bacterium | reverse complement strand
CAAAAGCATAATTATTTGTTTTGTTATTTATTTTTGTTTGCACGTAAGGAGTGCCTTCCACTTGCAACTTTAGATTCATACTTTCCGTCGAAACCAATAACAGCCCCATATGAATAACATAGCTATTATAACACAAATTTTAAAAAAAACATTGTTAAAATTTATCATATTATGTATAATTAACATAAGGTGGTTTCATGAAGTATGATGATAATATAGAAATATTAAATATAGAAGGTCTAGATAGAAAAAGTACCAAAGATAAAAAAAGGTTTTTATTTAGGTTTTTACCTATTATTATGATTCCTTTTTTGTCCGTTCTAACCGTTATTTCAACCCATAGTACAAGGTTGGTTATAATACCTATAAATTATTTTATTTACATTTTATTATCGTTATTTATATATTTATTTATAGTTGGATTGTTTATAATAAAAAAGAAAGACAAAAAAAAGAAGAAAACATTAAAAAAAAGAATATTAAAATCTTTATTTGTTACTTTGCTAATATTTTATGTATTAGGTTGTTCATCATTTTTATTTTTATTATATGGGCCATATGATAAATTTAGGACATGGCTTATATCAACAGCAATGAGTACTATGAATCATCAATATTTATGCAAATGGTTTTATAGTGATGATGAAATTAATAAAGTAATAAATAGTAATTATATAATAGAAATTAATGAAGAAACTAATACTGATTTAATAGATATGGAAGAGGAAGTAGTATACGAAAATGAGTATGAAGAACAGGTTTTAAAAAGAAAAAAGAATCAAGAGTATAAAATCATTGAATTAGAAATAAACGCTCAAAAAGCATACCTAGCAGTTGTTTACGACCCTGCTATGATAAAAGTTGCTGTTACAGCTAATTTAGGAAGATATGGACAATATGTTACAAAAATGGCAAAAGATCATGAAGCTCTGTTAGCAGTAAATGGTGGTGGCTTTTATGATCCAGGTAACAACAGTACAGGAGGTAGCCCTACTGGAGTTACTATCTCAAATGGAAAAATCATAACTGATAACACTTATAGTTCATATACACAAAGCGGGGGATTAATTGGAATGACTTATGACAATAAGCTAGTTATGATAAGAAATGCAACCGCAAGAAAAGCAAAAAATATGGGAATTCGTGACGGAGTATCTTGGGGACCATTTTTAATAGTAAATGGAAAAAAATCATTCATTAAAGGTAATGGGGGTTGGGGATATGCTGCAAGAACGGCTATAGGTCAAAGAAGTGATGGAATAATACTTCTTTTAGTTGTTAATAGTAACTCAACTAGAACCAAAGGAGCAGACATGGTTGATTTAACTGAAATTATGAGTAAATATGGTGCTATAAACGCCGCAAACTTAGACGGAGGTACATCTTCTGTAATGGTACTACCAAAAAAAGAAGCACTAAAATATAATAGTTCTTGTGCTGATGATTATTGCTATATAAATGATCCAATTGATTCAGCACTAAGACACAAAACAAGAGGTATCGCAACAAGCATAATAGTTACAAAATAAAGTATAAAAAATATATAACTCAAACTAGCGTTATATATTTTTATTTTATCAGTTACAAATTGCTCCCATGGATTTATAAATTGATTTTATACCTTCAAGCTTAAGCTTATTTTCATTATTTATCGCAGATTTCATATTCATGTTATCTTTGACTAACTTTTTTAAATCCATTTTCGAATAGTCAATTGAAACTGTTGAAGTAACTTTACCGTTTTCCATTATAACTTTGTATTTATAACCACCATACTTATTATTATAATTTTCATATGTTGAATTTAAATTAGTATTAAAATAATTTAGGATTGATTCTTCATTACTTGTTATCTCCTCAGTTGTTTTTACAGTATCAACTACACCATTAGTAGCATAAATAGTGTAAGTAGCCTTAAGCTCATAACCATTATTTGGATTTTTTTGACTAAGTTTACAATTCACCGTTGTTTTCTTTTGTTTTATGCCACATCCGCATAATATTACAACTATTACTACCAAAGAAAATATTTTTAATGATTTTTTCATAGTACCTCCTTCATTACTATTATAAAGTAATTATAACATAAATCTTATTTGTTTAATATGGCTTGTTAAACTTTTCTAAGTTTCTTCTAACATCTTTTTCTTTGATTGCTTGTCTTTTATCATATAATTTTTTACCCTTTGCAACTCCTAATAATATTTTAGCTTTTCCACAAATTAAATAAAGTTTAACAGGAATTAAAGAATATCCTTCTTTTTCTACCTTATTTTTTATTTTATAAATTTCTTTTTTATGTAAAAGAAGTTTTCTTTCTCTTCTTTCATCATGATTAAAACGGTTTCCTTCATCATAAGTAGATATAAACATATTTGTTAAAAAAACTTCTCCATTTTTAATTCTAGCATAACTGTCTTTTAAGTTAGCACTCCCTTTTCTTATTGATTTTATTTCTGTACCAGTTAACACTATACCGCATTCATATGTATCTTCTATAAAATAATCAAAAGTTGCTTTTTTATTTTTTATTTCTATCATTATCTCACCCCTACTATGTTTGAGTATTTTGTTAATATAAAATTACAATTGTTATACTTTAATTTTCTTCCTCAATGTTTTTTTCATCTTTTAGCTCAAAATCAATAAATGATTCTTCTTTAGATGCAGATTTACAAATAACAGTTACTTCATCACCTATTCTATATCTTCTTTTGTTTTTTTGTCCAATTAAAGACATTGTCTTTTCATCATAATTATAATAATCTCCAGATATATCACTTATGTGTACTAAACCTTCTATCATGTTAGGTAACTGCACAAACATACCAAATGATGTAACACCACTTATTATTCCAGTAAATTCTTCTCCTATATGACTCATCATATACTCAGCCATCTTCATATCTTCTACTTCTCTTTCACAATCAATTGCTTCTCTTTCTTTTAGCGATGCATGCTCCGTTAAAACAGGCAAATATTCATTAAAATAGTCAATTGTTTTTTTCGATCTATCATTTTCATATAAGTAAGTTCTAAGAAGTCTATGAACCGTTGTATCAGGAAATCTTCTTATTGGTGATGTAAAATGCGTATATATTTTACTTGCCAATCCAAAATGTCCTATGTTCTCCTTTTGATAAACGGCCTTTTGCATTGCTCTTAACATAAGAGTCGAAAGTATTTTATACTCTTTTTTATCTTTTAGTTGCATAAGGATGTTTTCTATTGAAGATGGATAATTAATATTTATTTTACCAGTTATTTTATATCCCAAAGTACCAATGAAATCTAAAAAATCGTTAATTTTTTCTTCTTTTGGAGTTCCGTGCACACGATATATAAAAGGTAATTCCATGTAAAAAATATGAGTTGCAACTGTTTCGTTAGCAATTATCATAAAGTCTTCTATCATTTTTTCTCCAGAGGCTCTATCTCTTAAAATAACATCTATTGGAACACCTTTTTCATCTGCTAATATTTTAGCTTCATCAGTATCAAAGTCTATTGCACCACGAGATTCTCTTCTTTTTCTTATTATATCTGCTAGTTCTTTCATCAAACTTAAATCATCTTTAAATGTTTCATACCCTTCTTCTACGATGCCTTCATCTAACCATTTATTAACTTTTTTATAAGTCATTTGTATTCTAGATTTAATAACACTTTCAAAAATTTCATGAGAAACAACATTTCCCTTTGGATCAATTTCCATCACACAACTTTGGGTTAAACGTTCTACGTTTGGATTTAAAGAACATATACCATTAGATAACTTATGTGGAAGCATTGGAATTACTCTATCTACCAAATATACACTTGTTCCTCTTTCATAAGCTTCTTCATAAAGTCTAGTCCCTGGTTTAACATAATAAGAAACATCCGCAATATGAACACCTAATTCATAATTGCCATTGTCTAATTTTTTTATCGATACCGCATCATCAATATCTTTCGTATCATCACCATCTATTGTAAATATTGTTAGATCTGTTAAATCTCTTCTTCCTATTTTGTCTTCTTCTAAAACCCTATCAGGTAGTTTGCTAGCTTCTTCTAAAACATCATCTGGAAAATTTGGAGAAAAATTATTCTTATAAACTATTTCTTCAACATCTACCCCTACGTCATTTTTATGACCAATTATCGTTTTGATTTCTGCTAAAATAGTATTATTTTCTAATTTTTTTATAAAGTTTAATACAACAATATGTCCATCTACTGCATTTTTAATGCTTTCTTTTGTCAAGACTATTTTTTGTTTAATCTTTTTATCTTTTGGAATAACGGTTGGATTACCATTATTGTAAATATATTCACCAACTATAACTCCATAATCTCTGGTAGCTACTCTAAGAACTCTCCCCTCTTTTTTTGCACCAGTATTAACATTAATTATCTCCGCAATTACCATATCACCATCCATCGCACCATTTAAATGCTCTTTATTAACGTGGATATCCTCTTCATTTTCCATTAAAATAAATCCAAATCCCTTTTCAGAAACAGATATTTTTCCTTTCTTTAAATGACTATATTCAAATGCCATATACTTATCCTTATTTGTATGATAAATGGTTAAATTACTTTCAAGTTCATTTAAAATGGATAACATTTCTTCTATCTCTTCAGTTGTATTAAGACCTAATATATCTTTTAGTTCTACGGATGTATAAGCTTTATCATTTTCCTTAAGTATGTTTAGTATTTTATCTTTCAATTTTACTCACCTTGCCTAATTATATTATAAAACAAAAAAAGGCTTTTACCCAAGCCTTTTTATTATTACATGTCTATTATTATACATAAAACGAAAAATGCTATACCTAATACATAAGTTAACCTTGTAATAAATAATTCTCCACCACGCTCTTTCCTATTCATAAATAGATCTGCATTTCCACCAGTTATAATATTTCCACTTTCAGCTTTCCCACTTTGCAATAAAACTATTATAATAAGTAAAACGGACACAATCATTAATATTGTAAGCATGTGTATCACTCCTTAACTAATAGTTATTTTAACATATTATATTATAAATAGCAAATCAAAAGAACTAAATATTTAATTCTTCTTCAATTCTCATTAATTCATTATACTTGCAAATTCTGTCGGTTCTAGACATAGATCCAGTTTTTATTTGTCCTAAATTTAACCCTACTGCTAAATCCGCAATTATTGTATCTTCTGTTTCTCCAGATCTATGAGATATTATTGTTTTGTATCCGTTTTCTTTAGCAAGTTTAATCGTATCTAAAGTTTCGGTTATAGTTCCAATTTGATTAACTTTTATTAAAATCGCGTTCCCGGCTTTCTTGTTAATACCCATTTGTAAATATTTTTTATTTGTAACAAACAAGTCATCACCTACAAGTTGTACCTTATCACCTAATTCTTTAGTTATTTTTACAAAACCATCCCAGTCATTTTCATCTACTGGATCTTCTATAGATATTATTGGATATTTATTAATTAATTCTTTATAAAATTCTATAAGTTCATCAGTGGTTAAACTTCTGTTTTCTCCTACTAAGTTGTATTTTCCTTTTTCATAAAATTCTGATGCTGCAACATCAATTGCTAGCTTAACATCTTTTCCTGGTATATAACCGGCTTTTTTAATAGCTTCCATAATAAGTTCAAAAGCTTCTGTATTAGATTTTAAATCTGGTGCAAAACCTCCTTCATCACCTACACCTGTAGATAATTTTTTTTCATTTAATACAAGCTTTAAAGCATGAAATACTTCTGAGCCTACACGAACTCTTTCATGAATATTATCTTTTTGAGGAATGATCATAAACTCTTGAAAATCTAGTTTATTATCAGCATGAGCACCACCATTTAAAATATTCATCATAGCAACTGGCATTGTTTTCCCATTACCTACATAATTATAAAGAGGCATGTTTTTTGCTTTAGCAGCAGCCTTTAAACAAGCCATGGAAACTCCTAAAATTGCATTTGCTCCCAGCTTGCTTTTTGTTTTTGTACCATCTAATTTTATCATAGCGTAATCAATATCCTTTTGATCAAAAACATCCATACCTACTACAGCGGGTTTAATTCGTTCATTTACGTTTTTTACCGCCTTTAGAACTCCTTTACCGCCAAATCTAGAATTATCATTATCCCTTAATTCTAATGCTTCTCTTTCACCAGTTGAAGCTCCAGATGGCACGTCTGCACGCGCCTTTATTCCATTTTCCAAACAAACATCAACTTCTATGGTTGGATTACCCCTAGAATCTAAAATTTCTCTTGCTTTTATATCAGTTATTTTCATGTTATAACCTACCTTTCTTACATATTTATTATACCATCTAAAACATATTAAAATAAATATTTTATGCTAATATGTAAATTGACTTTATCAATAGATTTAGGTTATAATAAAGTATAAGAATAATTAGGAGGGATATTTATGCAAATTATATTACTTGATGAAACACGATTTGACCAATTTGCAGTATCTAATCCTAATTATAACTATTATCAAACTAGTAATTATGGTAGATTAATGACTAAGCATGGTCATAATTCTTATTATTTAGGACTAGTTGATGACATTGGAGAAATTAAAGCTGCTACTTTAATGATAGTAAAAAACGAAAAAAACGAAAGAAGAAAAATGGGATATGCACCTAGAGGTTTTTTAATTGACTGGAATGATGAAGAACTTGTTAAAACTTTTACGTTAGCACTAAAAGACTTTTTATCAAAAAGAAACTTTACATATGTTAAAGTAGATCCAATGATTATATATAAAGAGCACAATCTAGATGGTAGTGAAAAACCAGATGGAGAAAGTAACTTAAATTTTGTTCAAAAATTACAATCTCTTGGATATATCCATATGGGATACAATAATGGTTTAGAAGCTTCTAAACCAAGATGGAATACTTTAACTACATTGAATAACAATATAATATCTTTATATAATTCAATTTCAAAAGAAGCAAGAGATAAAATACAAAACGCTGCTAAAATGGGAAACAAAGTATATAAAGGCTCATCAAATGATATAAACTTATTATTTAGTATTATAAACAAGATTAATCCACCTTTAGATTATTACTTAGATTATTATCAGTTTTTCGGTCAAAATAATTTTGAAATATATTTTAATAAACTAGAGCCAATTTCTTATATAAACTCAAGCAAAACAATGTATGAAAACGAAGAACAAAAAAACAATGAATTAAATATGCAAATACAAGATTTTAATAATCCAAATAAAGAATACATCATAAACGAAAAGTTAAAATCAGATGAGTTACTCGCTAAATACAAAAAAAACATGTTAGAAGCTAGCAAATTATTTCAAGCTTATCCAAATGGTATTGTAACAGCAGGTGTTGCACTAATAAAATGTGGCAAACAAGTAACTTTTATTGCAAGCGGAGCTAACGAAAATTTTAAAGATCAAAATCCTGAATATTTGCTTAAATGGCAACTTATGCAAGAATTTGCACATCAAGGGTATAGTGTAGTAAATTTAGGTGGAATAACTAATGAATTCAAAAAAGATTACGATAGCATTTTAAAAACAGAGTTATCCAACAGGATTGTTGAGTACGTAGGAGAATTTGACTTAGTAATAAATAAAAAAGCTTACTATACAGGAAGCAAATTAAATCCTATACTTAACTGGCTTAATACGCCGATATAATTAAAATTTATAAATGATAAAACAACACCATAAATATATATTTACAATTAAAAAAGACATTCAAAGGAATGTCTTTTTTATACTTTAATTAAGCATCAATTTTAGTAACAGTACCAGCACCAACAGTACGTCCACCTTCACGGATAGAGAACTTAGTACCATTTTCAATTGCGATTGGAGCAATTAATTC
>CANRHO010000032.1 GCA_947630435.1 uncultured Bacilli bacterium | reverse complement strand
AAGGTGTGGAAAAGAATCAGTCTTATACACATCTGATTTGTGCTGCCCAAAATATGAAAAATATAGCAATAAAACAAGATAAAGTAGATGGAATACCACTACATTCTTCTAATTTATTAGAAAAAATAACTCAAAATATTAAAAAAATTATCCAACTTCAACTTTTAAAAATGGCATAAGAAAACCTCTAGAAAAATTCTAGGGGTTTGTCTACACTCTGTAAAGAAAAAGTATAATTACTTTTTCTTTTTTACTTCTATAAATAAACTTGTTGTATAATAATCATCATTTACTTTACTTTTAACATCCAAACAATTATTTTCTTTTATTATGTCATTAACTAATCTTAATCCATAACCATGATTTCTACCTTTAGTTGTATAACCCGTTCCTATTTTAGAAACATCAATTTTGCCTTTATAAGTATTAGATATATTAAATATTACTTTAGATGATTCTTTTATAACTGAAATAACAGCTTTTTTATTTTCTGCATTTTTACTTGCATCAATTGCATTATCAAGTAATACTCCTAATATTTTAGTAATGTTTTTATAAATAACCGTATCTAAAGATTTTAATTTTGTTTTTACACCATATTCAACATTTATCTCATACTTAATGTTTTCGTCTTCCATAATTGATAATTTATAATACAACAATCCTTTTATACCACCATCTGGAAAATTATTAAGTTGACTTATCAAATAACTACTATGTGTTTTTTTAGTATCATCTACGATTGAATCTAAATATTCTATAAGTTTAGGAGATTTCATTTGAGCATAACCACGAATAACCATTAACTGGTTTCTAAACTCATGATTTGCCTTTCCTTGGTCAGTAATAATTTTCTCATACTTAGTAACATAATTTAACATTTGTTTATTTTGTTCATTTAATTGGTCATATTTAGATTCGTTTTTTATTATAATTGTTAATATAACAACCATAGAAACTATAAAAAGAATATTAATATAATAATTAGATTTTAAAATGAATTCTAATCCATTTTTTGATACTACCAAATATAAAACGCATAAAAATATATATAAATATTTTATTAAATTTTTATTTTTATTAAAAATATTATTTACTTTATAAACTATTTTAACAAAAACAGGAATATGAATTATAAATATAGATAGAGCTGCAATAAAAATATTCGTTAAAAAATTATATGTATAATTATTAACTATATCTTTAGAATTTATGCCAAATAAAACAAGTAATAACGAAACTAAAATTTCTGAAATAGACATTATAATTTCTGTATTAAAAGAGTACAAAATTACATTTTTACTTTTGACATTTAATATAAAAAACATAGCAAAAGCAATAACTATAACAAATAAAATAAATCTCAGTTGATTAGGAATTAAAAAGCAACTTATGAGACAATAAATCCATATTATTATGAAAAATAAAAATATTTGAGATTTTTTATAATCTTTTAATTGCTTAACTACAATTGATGTTACTGCAAATGATTGCGTTAATAAAGCAATTATAACTAAAATAATATTTTCTACACTCATAACAACTCCCTCAATTTCTTTTTATAACTTTTTGATAAATAATCAATACTTTTATCACAATTAAAATAGATTATACTATTTTTAAAATCAACGCTTTCTATTTTATTAATATTAACATAACAAGATCTATGAGTCTGTTTAAATCTAGAATCTAATTTACCTACAATGCTTAACAGAGTTTCGTTTACTGGATATTTGTTTCTTTCTGTTACAATCGTTGTTTTATCAATCTTACTATCCTTATATACATAAAGTATATTATCTAAATTGACGTGATGTAATTCTTTATTGCATTTAAAACTTAATATCTTTTTTACATTTATTTTGTCTACTATGATTTTTATTGTATCAGATAATCTTTTTTCATAATTATCAAATTTAGAAATAAAATCAAATATTAAAAGTTTTTGTTTTAAAACATTAAGTTCCAATTCATCATGAGAAGTTAAAACAATTATTATACTATCCCAATCTACTCTTCTTATTTCTCTTGCTATTTCTATACCTGTTTTATTAGGAAGTTCTAAATCTAAAATATATATTTTAATATCAAGAGGAGCATTAATTAAGTTTTTTAGTTTAATACTATATTTATCAAAGCAATGAATATTATAACTAAAATCATATGGCATAGCAATTTTCTTAATGATAGTTTCATTTAAATCTGTGACATACTTATTATCATCACAAAGTATAAAATTTATCATCTAGTAATCACCTAATTATAATTATAACATAACTTTAAAATAAAAGAAAAAAGAATTCATTCTAATAATATGAATCCTTTGAATTTTTTCAACTTAAACTATCCAATATTATTCCGGTTCCTTCAGCAACACAAGTAAGAGGACTTTTTGCCACCTTAGTAGAAACTTTTATTTCTTTTTCTATTAATTTATCTAATCCATCCAATAATGCTCCTCCTCCAGTTAACACTATTCCTTTATCAATTATGTCCGCAGAAATTTCAGGTTCAATTTTTTCTAAAACCATTTTCGCTCCATGAATTATCATATCAACACTTTCTTGTATTGCTTCTTTTACTTCACTTGATGAGATAGTTATTGTTTTTGGAAGGCCTGATAATAAATCTCTTCCTCTTACTTTCATAGTTTTTTCTTTTGTTTGATCAAGTACGGTACCTATTTTTATTTTTACCTGCTCGGCAGTTACCTCACCAATTAAAAGTTTATATTTTTTTTTGATGTACTTAATTATATCAACATCAAAAGTATTTCCTGCAACTCTAATTGATTCGCTATAAACAATACCATTTAAACTCAAAACAGCTATATCTGTTGTTCCTCCACCTATATCTATAACCATATTACCGCTTGGATTCCCTATTTCAAGTCCTGCGCCTACTGCTGCAACTTTAGGTTCTTCCTCTACGTATACCTTTTTAGCTCCAGTTCTTTCTGCTACTTCTCTTATCGCATTTTTTTCAACTTGCGTTATATTTGATGGGCAACATATTAATATTCTTGGTCTTGAAAATATTGTTTTGCCTTTGATTTTTTTGATAAAATAATCCAACATTATTTCTGTTTTATCAAAATCCGCAATAACTCCATCTTTTAACGGCTTTATTGCGATAACACTTCCAGGTGTTCTTCCTAGCATTTCGTGTGCTTTTTGCCCTATAGCAAGCACTTTACCACTATCTTTATCAATTGCTACAACACTAGGTTCTGATAATACTATACCCTCTCCTTTAACATATATAAGTATGTTCGCTGTTCCTAAATCAATTCCAATATCTTTGTTTTTCATGTTATCCTCTTATATATTTTAACTTAGTTGATATTCCTCCACGTAAATGTTTTATGCAAGCATGATAATTAAGTATTTTGTATACTTTAAAATATAATTTTAAATCAATATTTTTAAGTCTATTACTTAGATCATCATGAACCGTGCTTTTACTAACGTTAAAATATTTTGAAATTTCTCTTATGGTTTTACTTGTAGTAATTATATAATTCGCTTCGTTTATTACCCTTGCTTTTATAATATTTTGCAAGATAATTCATCTCCTTTATAAATTATATAACCCTTTAAAATGATTTATTAATTTTCTTTTAAATCTTTTACAGATTTATCGTAATATTTTTCTGGATTGATTACTGAACCATTTTTGTACATTTCAAAATGTAAACCATTTTTTATTTCACTATTCAAAGTACAAGTACCACTTTTTCCAATTATTTGGCCTTGAGTTATAGTATCACCTTTTTTTACCGCTACTTCTTTTAAAGATTGGTATAAAACAATTAATTCTGTAGAATTTCTTATCTCAACCGTTTTTCCTAATAAAGTGTCTTCTGTTACATTTGTAACAGTACCAGATAAAGAAGCCATTACATCAAATTCTTCATCTGATTTATAATCAACTCCTGAGTTTTGCATATAAATTCCTTCATGGTATATAATTGAATTTCGTTGTTCTTCCTCGCTATCATCCTTTTCATAGAAATTTTTATAAATGCTTATATTCTCGGCATTATAAGGCCTTATTATTTTTTCATCTTGATTAATAACTGGATAATAACTATCAAATATATAATCATTAACATAAGTGAAATTATCATCAATCAACGATACGGTTTGAGCCCTATTATTTAATAATACCCCAAGACTTATTGCACATACTAATAATATCACTACTAACATTGATACTTTTACAAATGGTTTTAATTTTCTTTTTTTCATTATTTTCACCTCTCATTTTAAGTTTTTACAAAATGAGAGAAAATATACATTAATTTATCTTTTTTATTTCACAATCTTTATAATAGTAATTAAGAATTTGTTTATAATCATATCCATTTTTAGCCATTCCGTTAGAACCATACTGACTCATTCCAACCCCATGACCATATCCATTTACATAAAAAGTTACTTTATCAGAATCCACTTTTATAGTAAAACTAGTTGATTTCAACCCAAAAGCACTTCTTATTTTA
This sequence comes from uncultured Bacilli bacterium, assembly GCA_947630435.1. Classification (GTDB taxonomy): domain Bacteria; phylum Bacillota_I; class Bacilli_A; order RF39; family UBA660; genus Aphodocola. The sequence continues at coordinate 3,387 of CANRHO010000032.1, read as the reverse complement.
CTAGATTCAAAAGTTTTTCCATTAATGACTAAGTTTTTTATCCTTCCAGTACTTGTTTTTTTTATATCTGTTATATATATATTTTGATTAGTATCAAGTCCTAAATTAAACAAAAACTCTTTTTTTGTTATTTCTTTACTGCTTGAGAAAACAGGTGATTCTTCTTTATCCCAACTTGATTTTACACTTACCAAATAAGGTAATGAAGTTGAAAAAACATCTCCGCTATTTTCAGTATACCCATTACTGGTGGAAAAAAACATGGCATCAATTAAATCGTTATTATATAAAATAACTTCACCTTTAGTTTCATTTACAGCTTGTTCAATTTTTTTTAAATATGATTCATAATTATTATTCCATTTGTCTTTCATTTGATCATAATCTATATATACTTGATTACTCGAATTATCTAATACATCATAATCATTTTTCTGGTTCTGTGATTTTTTTAACGCATATGTTCTAGATGCAACAGCTTGTGCCTTTAATGCTTCTATATTAAAGGAAGCAGGCATTTCACCCGCTACTACTCCTATTACATATTTTTCTAAAGGTACTTCAATAATTTCATTTGTTAAGTTTCGTTTTACCTTTATTACCTTATTATTAATACTACCATATTTTATTTTATATAATATTTTTTCAGAATTACTAAGTCCTACTATCAACAAAGGAATTAAAACTATCATTAAAGTGAATATTAATATTTTTTTCATGTATTCTCCTATAATTATAAAAGACTAATAGTACTATATATGTCAACAAAAAAATTAACTAATAAATATGATAAACATAATGATAACACTAAGTATAAACAATGAATTTGCATGATACTGTTTTTTTTAAATATTTTATCTAGGTTAGTTGATGTCATAATCCAGATGCAAAATGGAATGAATATACAATATAAAATTATCTTAATACTCATTATTTTCCTCATATTTTTCCACTTGCTTAATTCTCATTTTATAACATGGATCTAAAAGAAATGTCGAATTAATAAATATTTCTACCATTTCTTTTATTTCTTGGGCATTATGTGTTTGCGCCCCAAATGCTAGTATATTGGCATCATTATGTTCTTTTGCTGATTTTGCTTCACTTTTATTATCTATTTTTGCACATCTTATTCCTTTTACTTTATTACAAGCAATTGAAACACCGATTCCTGTTCCACACATTATAATTCCTAAATCAACCTCTTTATTTAATACCGCATTACTTAAAGTAAATGCATATTTAGGATAATCTATTCTATCATTAGAATAGCATCCATAATCAATCAAATCATAATGCTCTAATAACTTTTTTAATTCTTCCTTAACTTCGTAAGCTCTATGATCACATGCAATACCTATTCTCATTTTAACCACACATTCCTTTCTCTTCGTTCAAGGCACACATAGTCATGAAAATAATTATTTTTCAGACTAAACCTCCACTTTTATTTTAACATTATTTATCAAACTTTATTATTAGTTGATACATTGCTTCAAAATCAAATTCTTCTAATTCAATATTGGCACCATTAGATTTTAATTCATTTATCAACTCTTTTATTTTTTCAACGTTTTCTTGCACTTCATTTGAATTTGAAGATGAAGAGATATCTTGTGATTCTTCTTTATCAAAATCCATTATTTCTAGCACATCAGGTTCTGTATAACTATCATCTAACCCTAAATCAGTCAAATTAGAATTTTCTTGTTCTTGTATATCGTTAGACTCATTACCAATGGTTGTTTTCATGGCTTTAGATACAGAGTCTTCATCTGATAAATCTAATGGTTGTTGTTCAGAAATAAAACTTGTTTCTGGTAAGGAAGACTCTATGGAATTTAAATTATCATTATTTTCCTTAATATCATGTTTTAAAAAAACATCATCAATACTAGTATTTCCTTCAAAACTTAAAGAATTATTTATTAAATTTTGATTATCATAAGGGTTTACATTCTGCTTTGTATTTAAAGGTGAATTAATATTAGCGGTAATATCTGGATTATTAAACGTATTACTTGATAAAGAATCAAAGGTGATGTTGTTTTGCATATTTGGTACATAACCGTTATTAAAATTATCATGCATGTTTAAAATTGGATTAGATGAACTTTGGTTTTCTAAAGGTTTTGAAAATTGGTTCTGATTTAATTCATCTACGTTATTAATACCAGGTTGCTGCAAAAAACTACCATTGTTAAAATTAGAATTATTTGAAATATCTAAATTCCCACTTTCGTAAACATCTAAAGGATCATTTGATTGCAAAGGAAGATTCTCTGGCATTACATTCATAGGCCCTAATACATCCAACGTTGGTGCATTTGTAATAGTAGCATCACTTAAATTATCTATCTTTGGTAAATCTGGTGGTATATCATTAGTATTAAAAGATGTTGCATCAAGAGCATTAGATGTTTGAGATTGTGTCTCATAATCAGTTGAGAAATCATTTACATTATCATTAGAAGATGGTGATAAATTTGAATTTAATTCATTATTAGTATTCATATTATTAAGGTTATTACTAAAATTTTGATTATTGTCCGCATTACTAAATTGATTATTATTAATATTATTAAATTGATTATTATTAATATTATTAAATTGATTATTATCCATATTATTAAATTGATTATTATCCATATTATTAAATTGATTATTATCCATATTATTAAACATATTCTTTTCCCCTTTATCTTTAACTAAATAATACAATAAAAAAAAAACTATTACAATGGTTTTCTTTTAATTTCACTAAATTTTCTTGGGTACTTAACACTTGTTTTTTTAGGTTTTGCTATTTTAACAATAGTTCTTTTACCATAATCATAAGGAAGGTTAAATTCATTTATTTCTTCAATATATACGTCAAGTTTTTTCAGTGCTGATTTTGAAAATAGAATTTCTTCTTTAGCCTCTGCCTTTAGTGGAATAAACTTACCACCTACTTTAACTAAAGGAATACATAATTCTAGTAAAGTATTTAATTTTGCTACCGCACGTGATGTTACTATATCAAATTTTTCTCTATTATTTAAAGCAAAATCTTCTACTCTAGCATGAATAACTTCTATGTCATTTAAATTCAATTTTTCTATTACTTCTTTTAAAAATACAATTCTTTTATTTAAAGCGTCAATTAACGTTACTTTTAAATTAGGAAAAATTATTTTTAATACCAATCCAGGAAATCCTGCTCCAGTTCCAACATCTACTAAAGTCTGAATATTTAATTTTATAGCTTTAACAATAGTTAAACTATCATAGAAATGCTTTAAATAGACATCTTCTTTTTTAGTTATTCTGGTTAAATTAGTATGTTTATTATAATTAATTAACATCTCATAATAAGTATCAAGCATTTTTAGTTGTTCATCGGTT
>CANRHO010000031.1 GCA_947630435.1 uncultured Bacilli bacterium | reverse complement strand
GCTAGTTTAATTAAAGAATTAAGAGATATTTCTGGAGCTGGAATGATGGATTGCAAAAAGGCTCTAGAGGAAAACGGTAATGATATAAAAAAAGCAACGGAATGGTTAAGAGAAAAAGGAATTGCTAAAGCGGCAAAAAAAGCAGGAAGAATTGCTGCTGAGGGTTTATCTACTATATTAGAAGATGGTAACAAAGCGGTAATCCTAGAAATTAATTGTGAAACTGATTTTGTCGCAAAAAATGAAAAATTCCAAAAGTTTGTTAATGATGTTGCTAAAACTATATTAAATAGTAATGTTAAAACAAATGATGAAGCTTTAGCTTTACCATGTTCTTTAGGGACTTTAAACGATTACGTTACTTCGATGACGGCAACAATTGGAGAAAAAATTTCTTTTAGAAGATTTACATTAGTTGAGAAAAAAGAAGATGAAAACTTTGGTGCTTACATTCACATGGGTGGTAAAATATCCGTTTTAACCATAGTTAAAGGAGCATCTAGTGAAGTTGCAAAGGATGTTTCTATGCATGCTGCTGCAATGCGTCCAGAATATGTAACAAAAGAACAAGTTCCAGAAGAACAGTTAGAAAAAGAAAAGAAAATTTTAACCGAGCAAGCTATGGCCGAGGGTAAACCAGCTAACATTGCTGAAAAGATAGTAATGGGAAGAATTAGCAAATATTATAAAGAAATATGTTTGGAAGAACAAGAATTTGTTAAGGATAACAGCGTTAGTGTTGGTAAATACGTAAGTAATAATGGTGGTAAAATAGTTGATGTTATAAGATACGAAGTTGGTGAGGGTCTAGAAAAACGTCAAGATAATTTTGCTGAAGAAGTAGCTGCTCAAATGAAAGGTGAATAATATGAAAAAGTTAGTTGCAGTACTACTAACTTTTTTGTTAGTTTTAACGGGGTGTAATTCGGTTGAAGTTACAAAAGTAAAAGATGACATTAAAACCGATGGTATTAGATTTCATGAAGAATATGAAATGGTAGACAAAAATAATTTATATGATTATGCTACATATGATAACGTAATAGAAACAATTAAAAGTGATACAGGTATTATTTATCTTGGTTTTCCAACATGCGCCTTATGCAAGGAAGTTGTTCCTATATTAAATGATGTTGCAAAAGAAAAAAATATTAAAAGTATTTTGTATTATAATTTCAAAGATATAAGGGATAATAATACTTTAGAATATAAAGAATTATCAGAAATTTTATCTGAGTATATAAAAGTTGATGATGAAGGTAATAAAAGGATTACCGCTCCAACTGTTATATTTGTAAATAAAGGAAATATTGTTGGTGTGTATATTGGAGTTATTTCTTCTGATTTAGAAGAGTTGATTACTGAGGAAGAAAAAAATAGTTTGAAATCAAACTTTTCAAGTTTAATAGATAAAATGCTTATAGAACAAACCTCTACAAAGGAAGCTAATTAAAAAAGAGAATGTAAAAATTTTCTTTTTTTTGTTTCCCCCCCCAAAAGTCGAATTTCCGTTAAATTTTAAAATAAATTCCCGTTAAAAATAAAAAAGGGTTTCTATAAAGAGAATCCCGTAAAAAAAAGAAAAAATATATACATTTTAAGAAAAAAGTGCTAGAATAAAGCCGTTAAGTTAAAAAGAAAGCACTCAAAAAAGTGCGGGAAGTTAATTATTTTTAAATTTTGTAAGGTAAACGTCCCACATTTTTATAGTAATTATAGTGTATTTTGGCTTAATTATTAAATTACTTTTTAAGTAATCTTATTGTTAGATCGATATTATCATAATTGATTTTATCGATTTTTAATTTGTCTAAATTTTCTTTTCCAATGAAGTTAAAAGAAGCTTCATAAGGAGAAATATTATTTAAAGATAACCTTGGTACAGAATTAATATGAGATGCAATTAAATTACAATCTTCTTGAGTTAATCCAGAAAAAGAAGTGCCTTTAGGAAGAATGTACCTAATGTATTCATGATTTTTCTCAATAGAACCTTTTTGCCAAGAACAATTAGAATCACAATAAAATACATTAGAAACTATTTCACCGGTATTAAAATCAACTTCTATACTTTCTGGGTCAGAAAATTCAGTACCATTATCAGTTAAGATAACTTCAAATAATCTTTTGAATTCATCAATTCCTAAAAGTTCTTTTAAATAATTAAATACTTCCGTAACATACTTACTTTGTTTATAAGGAAGTAAAAAAATTAACATAAAATTAAACTGTCTAAAAAGAAGTGTTAAAAAGCATTTACCACCTTTGCCGCCGGAAGTGCCAATAACAGTATCCATTTCAACGATAGAACAATTAGGATGAAATTCTAAATAATCCTTAAAATCGGTATAAAATCTACCGACCTTAATCTTAATATTAGTTTTTTCCCTGGTATAATCATATTCCTTTTTAACTTTATACTTAACTTTTCTTTGTAAATCAATGTTTTTAACATTTAGTAAACCTAAATCTATATATTTGTAGAAAGTAGATTTAGAAAAAGGAAGTAACTCTGGATGAGTAATATAAACTTGATTAACAGAATGATGTTTATGAACCATTAAAGGTGCGATAACATCATTAATAGAAACAATTTGTTCCTTAGTTATATAAACTTGCTTTCTAGAGTCAATTAAATTTTTCTTATATTCATTATAAGCGACAGCATGACTATAAGTATATTTAATTTTTGTACAAAAGTTTTTCTTATCACAACCATTACAAACATAAGGAGGTTTAGTTTCAAAACAACAAGGTTTAGAGTTACTATTATTAGAATTCCTTAAGAATCTATGTTTATAAACTTCTTTAGAAATAGTTGTTCTATCCTTACTTAATCTATTAGCAATCTTAGTAAAGTTATAACCATAATTTAAGTATTCTTCAATAGTACATCTGTCTTCAAAAGATAAGTGTTTGTATTTTTTTGCTTTATAAAATTTCATAAATGAACCACCTTTCAAAAATAAAGCCAAAATACGAAAGAGTATTATATAGAAAAATAAGTTTAAGTACAAATATGTACTTAAACCTAAATCATTATAAAATAGAAGAATGTCAAGGATCTTCGATGAACTTCATTTCATTACGTCCTTGACATTCCCCAAAACTTTTCCAGAGTTAAAATCCCTAAAATAAAAAAACGGGACTTTAAATAAATAATTTACCCAAAAGTCGAATTTCCACAATAAATACTCTTGACACCTGGGGGGGGGTATATGATATTATAAACATGTAATATAATAGAAAAGGAGTAAAAAATGGGAGTATTTAAAAATGGTGTTGGTAGACCATCAAATGAAACTATCAAAAAAAGAAATATATTTAAAGTAATATGTTTAGTATTATTATTATTTGTAATAGCTTTGGTAGCTTACATAGTAAATGATAAAATGAAAAGTATTTCAGATGATAACAATACCAATAAGAAAAAAGTTGGTACAAAAGAAGTTACGGACGGATGGTATGAACCTACTGGTACAGCAAAGGAACTTAATTTATACCAAACTATAGCTGAGTATGGAACTGATATTAGAATGACAGAAAAAGAAGAGTATGATGATATTAATAATATCAAAGTAAAAAAAATAGGTACTTATAAATGTAATAATGATAATTGTACGTTATTTTCAAATGAAAATTATTCAGAAAAATTAGTATTAATTAAAGATGGAGACTATGTTATGTATAATTTTAATACTAACAAAGCTAAAAAGGTTGATTTTGGAAAATACGAAGGTAAAGTAAATTATATTGATAATGTAACAGGTGATTATGGAGAACTTGGCATTTCGGTGCATGATGCTGGTAAAAAAACTTATTTTGAAATAAGTAATGTTGGTGAAGTAACTAATTTATTTGGATTAATAGATGAAGAAAGTAATATAGTTTTAATGTTAAAAGATGAAGAAATAAATAAAAATAACTTGTTGGATTCAAGTGATATGCTTGATGCTAGATATTTTGACGATGGTTCAGTTTATTACATTGAAGGTAATAGATATGTTAAGTATGATCCAAAAACTAAGAAATTAAAGAAGAGTGATTATTATCATTCAATGGTGTTAATTGATACGAAAGGTTACATTGTTGTTGTAGATAATGATAATTATTTAAAAGTATTAGATTTAAATGGTAAAACATTGGCAAAATTAGCAAAAATAAACGATGAATTAATGACGATACATTCATTGTTATCCGGGTGGTTTGAACAAGATAAAAAGGCTGGAATATATGTCGTTGTTGAAGATCCAAGTGTAACTTGTGATAATTTATCAGAAAAGATGAAAGAAACTGCTGGATGTAATTTAGAATATGATCCTGCAAGCTTAGGTTATGAATATTACTATATACCAAAGACTAAAGAAACAGGAAAAATAGCAACCTATATTGGAGGATATGCAAAACCAGTATTATATTTATATCCAAAAAATGATAATACAAAAGTAAGTGTTTCGTTTGCAAAGCCAAGTTTATTAACTACTACTTATCCAAAATATAAAAGTAATTGGGAAGTTGTTGCTAATAAAAATGGAGATTTATATGATTATAATAACCAGTATTATTATGGTTTATATTGGGAAGAAATCGGTTCTACTAACGTTGATTTTAGTGAAGGCTTTTATGTTACTAAAGATAACGCAATAGAATTTTTAGAGGAAAAATTATCTATTATTGGTTTAAATGATAGAGAAAGAAATGAATTTATTATGTATTGGTTACCTGTATTAGAAAAAAATGGTAAAAATTTAGTTTACTTTGAATTAACTAATAGCAGGGAAAATTATAATAAGTTAATTATAAATCCAAAACCAGACTCATTGTTAAGAGTTGCAATTCATGTTAAGAAAGTAGATAAAAAAACTAAAATAAAAGAAGAAAAACTAACTACTTTCGAAAGAAAAGGATTTGCTGCTATTGAATGGGGTGGAGTAATTCATTAAGAAAAAGACTTGTAATAAAGTCTTTTTTAATTTATAATGTATTATGAAAGAGGGATAAAATGACAGAAGAGATTTTATTAGAAGCAGAAGATAAAATGCAAAAGGCTATAGATGTTATGGAAAATAGGTTTTTAAACGTTAGAGCAGGACGTGCTAATCCTAGAATACTTGATAAAGTAGCGGTAGAATACTATGGTGTTGCAACACCACTTATTCAATTGGCAACAATATCAGTACCAGAAGCTCGCAAAATAGTTATTAAGCCGTTTGATAGAAACTCAATAGGGGCAATAGAAAAAGCTATATTTGAGGCTGATTTAGGTCTTACTCCTAATAATAATGGTGAAACGGTTATGCTAGTTATTCCAGAACTTACCGAGGAAAGAAGGAAAGAATACGTTAAGGAAGCTAAAAATTTAGCTGAAGAGGCAAAAATAGCGCTAAGAAACGTAAGACAAGATGCTAATAATTCAATAAAAAAATTAGAAATTCCTGAAGATGATCAAAAAAGAGCACAAGATGAAGTTCAAGAATTAATTATTAAATACAATAAAATGATAGAAGAAAAATTAAAATCAAAAGAAGAGGAATTAATGAGTATATAAACACAATACATTAGTTATTGTTTTTTTATTTATTTACTTGTATAATATTACTAGACTAGGAGATATAATTATGAGAAAAGAAAAACGAAACATTTTAATATTTGTAATTGTTTTATTATCAATAATTATTATAAGTTATTTTATATTTTTATCTGGTATTACTAATAAAATAAGAGCAAACGTTCAAAGTTTAGCATCAACCATGAATAATAATATAAATACAAGTGAGCTGCCAATTATAGATGAGGTGGTTAATTCCAGCGGGAATCAGTTAGTTAATACTGATGTTTTACTATTAATTGATGCTTCAAGTAAATATAATATAAATAAAGTTCAATATTCGTTTGATTTAAAAAACTGGAAAGATGTAAAAGAAAAAAATAATGGTAAGAAAATAAGTGCAAAATTGGTTTTTTCTAAAACCATGAACAAAAAGGTTTATATAAGAGTACAAAATGATCATGGATATAAAAGCTATGCATATGAAACGGTGGTTAATATAGATAAAGACGTTCCTAAATTGATATTTAAAAAAGAAAGTAATAATGTAACAATTAGAGCTATTGATAATGTTAATTTATCCAACATTCAGTATTCCAATGACAAGTTAAATTGGGATAGTGAAAAAACAACCGGGGAAGAAGTAACCATAAGAAAAGAAAATTTTAAATATAAATACATAAGAGTTATTGATAGTGCTGGAAATATAAGCAAAATAAAAGAAATTAAGTAGCTTGCTTAACTTTTCCTTTTGTGATACAATAACCATTAGTTAAAGGCATTGAAAAAGAGTAGTAGTAAGTAAAAAGCTTAAAGAGAGTTAGCGGTTGGTGAAAGCTAATAAGTAATAACTTATGAATTCGCTTTGGAGCTGGATAACAATAAAGTTATCACGTATATCTTACGTTACAAGAAATTAAGCGCATAGAAATCTATGAAACAAGGTGGTACCGCGGATATGAAGTTCGCCCTTGTCTCATGGATTTTTTAAGTATAAAAGGAGGAATAAAAAATGATAGAAAAAGTAAACGAAATTAAGGAAACTTTTGAAAAAGATGTTTTAACTATTACCAATATGAAAACTTTAAACGATATAAGAGTTGAATATCTAGGAAAACAAGGTAAGGTAACAGAACTTTCTAAGATGATGAAAGATGTTTCAATTGAAGATAAAAAAGAATTTGGTATACTTGTAAATGAAGTTAGAAACTTAGTTACTAATGCTTTAGATGAAAAGAAAAAAGAACTAGAGGAAAAAGCGTTAAATGAAAAGTTATCTAAAGAAAAAATAGATATAACATTACCAGCTTCTAAAGTTAACTTAGGAGCTCCTAACATTTTAGAAAAGGTAGTAGAGGATATGGAAGGCTTATTCATGTCTATGGGTTATGACGTAATCGAAGGCCCAGAAATAGAAGAAGATTTATATAATTTCGAATTACTTAATTTACCTAAGGGACATCCTGCAAGGGATTCTCAAGATACCTTTTATTTAGAAGGAGATAAAATTTTACTTAGAAGTCATACGTCTCCTGTGCAAGCTAGAGTTATGTTAGAAGGTAAGGGACAAAAACCAATTAGGATGGTATGTCCTGGTAAGACTTATAGAAGGGATGATGATGATGCAACTCATTCTCATCAGTTCATGCAAATAGAAGGTTTACTAATTGATGAAAACGTAACTTTAGCAGATTTAAAGGGCACCTTTGATGTTGCGGCTAAACATTTATTTGGAGAGGATTGTGTAACTCGTTTTAGACCAAGTTATTATCCTTTTACAGAGCCATCGGTCGAAACTGATATTTCTTGTTTTTCTTGTAAGGGTAAGGGGTGCCCAATTTGTAAAAATACGGGTTGGATTACCATTTCAGGTGCTGGTGTAGTAAATCCAAAGGTATTAAAAATGTGTGGGTATGACCCTAAAAAATGGCATGGATTTGCCTTTGGTTTTGGATTAGAAAGAGTTGCTATGCTTAAATATGGTATTAATGATTTAAGAGCGTTTTATCTAACTGATTTAAGACAAAATAAACCTTTTGATAGAAAGGAGGAAAGATAATGATAAGTTTGAATTGGACGTCAGATTACGTTGATATATCTAATGAAAACATAAGTGAATTAACTGATAAAATAACTAAGTTTGGTGTTAATATAGAAAAAGTTATATCAAATAACATCAATAATTTGGTTGTTGGACAAATAATAAGGGTAGAAAAGCATCCAAATAGTGATCATTTAAACGTATGCATTGTAAATACCGGAAAAGAAGAATTACAAATAGTTTGCGGAGCATCTAACGTAAAAGAAGGTTTAAAGGTTATAGTTGCCATGCCTGGAGCTATTTTACCTGGTGATTT
>CANRHO010000030.1 GCA_947630435.1 uncultured Bacilli bacterium | reverse complement strand
AAAATCCAAGTAGGAGATAAGATGGCAGGACGTCATGGTAACAAAGGTGTTATATCTTTAGTTGCGCCGCAAGAGGATATGCCTTATTTACCAGATGGTACTCCAGTTGATATTTTACTTAATCCATTAGGTGTTCCATCACGTATGAATCCAGGACAAATATTGGAAATGCATTTAGGCATGGCTGCTAAAAAATTAGGTGTTTATACATCAACTCCAGTATTTGATGGTGCAACATGGGAAGACATACAGGAAATGATGAAAGAAGCCGGTATGGATTCTGATGGTAAAACCGTTTTATATAATGGTAAAACTGGTGAACCATTCGATAATCGTGTAGCAGTTGGTGTAATGTACATGATAAAACTAGATCATATGGTTGATGATAAGCTTCATGCTCGTGCAACAGGGCCATACTCGTTAGTTACTCAACAACCACTTGGTGGTAAAGCTCAATTTGGTGGTCAAAGATTTGGAGAAATGGAAGTTTGGGCACTATATGCATATGGTGCTGCACATGTTCTTCAAGAAATTTTAACCGTTAAATCAGATGATGTTATCGGCCGTGTAAAAGTTTATGAATCAATTGTTAAAGGTAATCCAATTAATCAAGCTGGTGTTCCAGAAAGTTTCCGTGTTTTAGTTAAAGAATTTCAAGCTTTAGGATTGAATATTGCAATGATAAATGAAGATGGAAAAGAAATAGATGTTAAAACTCTTGAAGAAGAGGAAGATAAGGAAGGAACTCCTTTATCAATTGAGGAAATAGATAATGTTTCCATGACTCCTCAAAAGGAAACAGTCGACGTGATAACTGAAGAAGAAGCACACGAAGAAAAAGATGATATAGTAAGTGACGAAGAGCAAGATGATTATGAAGCTGAATTAGAAGATCAGCTAGATGAATTAGATGATTCGTTAATGGAAGGGGATGAAGAATAATGTTAGATGCAAATAGATTTGAAGGAATCAAAATATCTATAGCTTCACCCGAACAAATTCGTGAATGGTCTTATGGAGAAGTTAAAAAACCAGAAACAATTAACTATCGTACTTTAAAACCAGAAAGAGACGGATTATTTTGTGAGAAAATTTTTGGACCAACTAAAGACTATGAATGCGCTTGTGGTAAATATAAAAGATTAAGATATAAGGATATTATATGTGATAGGTGTGGAGTAGAAGTTACTAAAGCAAAAGTTCGTCGTGAACGTATGGGACACATTGAACTTGCTACTCCAGTATCTCATATATGGTTTTTTAAAGGTGTTCCATCACGTATGGGATTAGTGTTAGATATGTCCCCAAGAGACTTAGAGGAAGTATTATACTTTGTATCATATGTAGTAATTAATCCGGGAGCTGCACCTTTGGAAAAGAAACAAACTTTATCCGATAAAGAATATCGTGCTTATTATGAAAAGTATGGAAATACTTTTGAAGTAGGTATGGGAGCTGAAGCAATATTAAAACTACTTAAAGAAATAGATGTTAAATCTGAAATAAAAGCAATTGAAAAAGAATTAGAAGATGCTCCTGAGCAAAAAAGAGTAAGACTATTAAAAAGATTGGATATCTTAGACTCATTTGATAAATCAGGTAATAAACCTGAATGGATGATATTAACAGCGCTTCCTGTTATACCTCCAGAATTAAGACCAATGATTCAATTAGATGGAGGACGTTTTGCAACAAGTGATTTAAATGATTTATATAGACGTGTAATAAATCGTAACAATCGTTTAAAGAAGTTACTTGAATTAAATGCTCCATCAATAATTGTTCAAAACGAAAAACGTATGCTCCAAGAAGCAGTTGATGCGTTATTTGATAATGGAAGACGTGGTAGAAATGTTACTGGTCCATCAAATAGGCCATTAAAATCAATTTCTTCTATGTTAAAAGGAAAACAAGGACGTTTTCGTCAAAACTTACTTGGTAAACGTGTTGATTATTCTGGACGTAGTGTTATTGCTGTTGGACCAACTCTTAAAATGTATCAATGTGGAATACCAAAAGAAATGGCTCTTGAGCTATTTAAACCACATGTTATACATGGTTTAGTCGAAAGAGATATTGTTCATAACATTAAGTCTGCTAAAAAATTAATTGAAAATCAAGATGAAAGAGTATGGGATGTAGTAGAAGATGTTATAAAAGAACACCCAGTAATGTTAAACCGTGCTCCAACACTTCATAGATTAGGTATTCAAGCATTTGAACCTAAATTAGTTAGTGGTAAAGCTATTAGATTACATCCACTTGTATGTGCAGCATTTAACGCTGACTTTGATGGTGATCAAATGGCTGTTCACGTTCCTCTTTCTGAAGAGGCTCAAGCTGAAGCTAGAATACTAATGCTTGGTGCAAATAATATTCTTTCTCCAAAAGATGGGAAACCAATAGTTACTCCATCTCAGGATATGGTATTAGGTAATTACTATATAACTATGGAGAAAGCAGGAATTGAAGGAGAAGGAAGAATATTTAAAAATGCAAATGAGGCAATTGAGGCATATGAAAGAAGAGAGCTTACATTGCATGCAAGAATTGCATTGCCAGCAAAATCACTAAAATATAAAATGTTTACTGAAGAACAAAAACAAATGTATTTGGTAACGACCGTTGGGAAATTAAAATTTAACGAAATCTTACCAGATGGATTTCAATATATAAATGAACCAACTGATGATAATTTTGAAAATTTAACTCCAATGAAATATTTCTTACCTTACGGAACTAACATTCCAGAAGCTATTAAAAATATGGAACTAGTAAAACCATTTCCGCAAGGGGCTTTAAAAAGTATAATAGCCCAAATATTTAAACGTTATAAAACTACTGAAACTTCAGTAATGTTAGACCGTCTAAAGGATCTAGGTTTTAAATATTCAACGTTATCTGGTATTTCAATATCTATTGCAGACGTTGAAACAAGTGAACATAAACATGAAATAGTTGAAAAATCTCAAAAACTAGTTGATACAATTAATAAACAATACAGACGTGGTTTAATAACTGATAGAGAACGTTACGAGAAAGTATGTGCTGTATGGAATGATGCCACTAACCAAGTTCAAGCTGAGTTAAAAGAAAAAGTAGAAGCTCCATCAGATAATCCTATTATGATGATGATAAACTCTAAAGCTCGTGGTAATTTATCACAATTTACACAGCTTGCAGGTATGCGTGGATTACTTGCCAAACCAAATGGTGAAGCAGTGGAAATTCCAGTAACATCTTCGTTTATTGATGGTTTATCGGTTTCTGAATTCTTTATTTCTACTCACGGTGCCCGTAAGGGTAATGCTGATACCGCATTAAAAACAGCAGACTCAGGTTATTTAACAAGACGTTTAGTTGATGTTGTTCAAGACGTTATCGTAAGAGAAGAAGATTGTGGTACCATGCAAGGTGTTTTAGTATCAGCGTTTATTGATGAAAATGCTGGAACTACGATTGAAAGCCTTCACGAACGTATAGTTGGACGCTTTACTAATAAGAAAGTTATTAACCCAAAGACAAAAGAATTAATTATTGATAAAAATGAATTAATTACTGAACCAATTGCAGATAAAATTGATAAAGCTGGTATAACGGAAGTTGAAATAAGAACAGCTTTAACTTGTAAAACCGAAAATGGTGTATGTAGACATTGTTATGGTAACAATTTAGCTACTGGAAATGTTGTTGAAATTGGTGAAGCAGTTGGTATTATGGCGGCACAATCAATTGGTGAGCCAGGTACGCAGCTTACAATGAGAACGTTCCATACGGGTGGTGTTGCAACTGGAGAGGATATAACTCAGGGTCTACCGCGTGTACAGGAATTATTTGAGGCAAGAATACCAAAGGCAAAATCAACAATCGCCGAAATAAATGGTAAGATAACAAAAATAGAAGATTTAAATGGTAAATATAAAATTGAAATTACTAATGATGTAGAATCAAGAGAGCATACAACTAACTATGGTGTTAAACTTTGTGTTGAAAAGGGTCAAGTTGTTAAAGCAGGAGATAAACTAAATGTTGGTTCTATTAATCCTAAAGAGTTACTTGCGGTAACAGATCCTATAACTGCTCAAAATTATATTTTGGAGGAAGTACAAAAGGTTTATAAATCACAAGGTGTTGATGTTTCTGATAAACATATTGAAATACTTGCGCGTCGTATGATTGCAAGGATAAAGATAGTTGATGGTGGAGAAACAGAGTTAGTTTCAGGTAAATTAGTTTCGATGCATGAATTTACTAAAATTAATAAAGAAGCAATTATTCAAGGAAAAAAACCAGCAACTGGTCGTCCAATAATGCTTGGTATTACAAAAGCATCCTTGGAAACTGATTCGTTCTTATCAGCAGCATCATTCCAAGAAACTACTCGTATTTTAACTGATGCCGCAATAAAAGGTAAGGTTGATCATCTAACTGGTCTTAAAGAAAATGTTTTACTAGGTAAACTTATTCCAGCAGGTACTGGTTCTAAATATTATTCTAATGTTAAATACAAGTTAGAAAGTGAACAAGTAGAAGATGATGCACTTGATGTATTAGAAGAGCAATTAGTTGATTAAAAAGAAAGTTTAGTTTAACTTTCTTTTTTCATAATATAAATACTAAATTATAAAAAAGTAAATAGTTACGAAATAAATCTTATGATTACACATAACTTTATGTTCAACGTAATTAGTTAAGTTTTTTACAGTTAAATGATTTATAAAGATGTATATATTAAAGAAAAAAATCAAATAGTTATAATTAGATATCAGAAAAGATAAAGATTTTATTTTTTTTAAAATTAAATAAAACAATATAATTTTATGTTGTTTTGTGTTTTTTGTGTTACAATATACGTTAAGGTGATTTTATGAATGAAGTATATGGTTTTTTAAATACTTTAAAAATAAAGAAAAACATGCCAATTGTAGTAGCAGTATCTTATGGTTCAGATTCTATGTTTTTGCTACATTTGTTAAAAAATAAATATCCTGATAACAAAATAATATGTGCTCATGTGCATCATAATCATAGAAAAGAAAGTGATAATGAAGCAAAGCTGCTAGGAAAGTATTGTAAGATAAACAAAATATACTTTGAATTTATGAAAATAGATAAATATAAAAATAATAATTTTACCGAAGAAGAAGCAAGAGAAAAAAGATATACGTTTTTTGATTCTGTTATGAACAAATATAATTCAAAATATTTATTTACCGCTCATCATGCAGATGATTTAATGGAAACAATATTAATGAGATTGGTAAGAGGCTCAAACATTAAAGGATATGCTGGTATAGTATTAAAAAGCAAAAGAAAAGATTACTATATAATAAGGCCGCTTCTTTATATAACTAAAGATAAAATAGAAAAATACTGTAATAAAAATAATATTCCTTATGCTGTGGATAAATCTAATAATAGCAACTTATATACAAGAAATAGATATAGAAACAACGTGTTAAAGTTTTTAAAAAAAGAAAATAAAAACGTTCATAGGAAGTTTTTAAGTTTTTCAAATCAATTACAAGAATATGAAACGTACATAGATAAAATAGTTTTAAAATATTATAAAAAAATAGTAGAAGACGGAATAATTGACGTCGCTGAAATAAAAAAACAGGAAGGTTTAATCAGAAAAAAAATAATAGAGAAATATTTATTAGATGAATATAAAGATGAAATTAAAAGTATTGATAATAGACACGTTCTTTTAGTTATGGATCTTATTAATTCAAATAAAACAAATGATAAAATATCAATGCCAAATAAAAAAGTTTTAATTAAATCCTATAATAAGATATATTTCGATAATGATTCTAAGTATAATAGCTACCGCTATCTTTTTGAAGATTATCTTCTTTTACCAAATAAATATTCTATAAAAAAAGTTGATAAATTAAGCGGAACATCTAATTTTGTTTGTGTTTTAAATAGTAGTGATATAAGTCTTCCGTTGTATGTTAGAAATAAAATGAATGGTGATAAAATGGATGTTTTAGGACTTAATGGTTCAAAAAAAATAAAAGATATTTTTATTAATGAAAAAGTTGATGTGTGCAAAAGAAAAAATTATCCAATTTTAGTTGATAGTGAAGATAGAATTTTATGGCTTCCGGGCCTTAAAAAATCTAAATACGATAAATCAAAAACAGGAAAGTATGATATAATATTAGAGTACTTTAAGGAGGAAAGAACAAATGCAAAATAATCAAAATATAAAAAAGGGAATGTTTCCTTATTTAATGCTATTAGTTATAGGCTTAGCAATATTATTTTTCTATAACATGACTAATAATATGAATAAGGAATTAACATATAATGAGTTTAATAAAGCTTTATCTAAAAACAATGTTAAAGAAGTAGTGATTACTCCATCTACGTCTGCGTATACTTATCAGTTGACTGGAGTTTTAAGAGATGCTAAAAAAGGAGAAACTTTTAGTGTTAAAACACCACTTTCTGATACCGTAGTAGAAAAGATAGTAAAAGCAAGTGAAAAGAAAGATTTTAAAATAATTTCAAAATCCGATCCTACGTCAAGCACATGGTATGTATTTTTAATGAATGTTTTACCATATATTGTTTTAATAGGATTAGCTTTTTGGTTTTTTACAAGGCAAATAAGTGGTCAAAAAGGATCAATGGATTTTGGAAGAAGTAGGGCTAAACTTAACCCTGATAAGGGTAAGGTAACATTTAAAGATGTAGCAGGATTACCAGAAGAAAAAGAAGAATTACAAGAGTTAATAGACTTTTTAAAAAATCCAAAAAAATTCACTAAATTGGGAGCTAGAATACCTAAAGGAGTATTACTTGTAGGTCCTCCGGGAACTGGTAAAACGTTACTTGCAAAAGCTGTTGCAGGTGAGGCTAATGCTCCATTTTACTTTATATCAGGATCAGACTTTGTAGAACTATACGTAGGTATTGGAGCAAGTCGTGTAAGAGATATGTTTAAACAAGCTAAACAAAATGCACCATGCTTAATTTTCATTGATGAAATTGATGCAGTAGGTCGTCAGCGTGGTACTGGTATTGGTGGTGGACATGATGAAAGGGAACAAACCCTTAATCAATTACTAACCGAAATGGATGGTTTTGGTGCTAATGAAGGGATAATTATTATCGCTGCAACAAACAGACCTGATGTTTTAGATCCAGCACTTTTAAGACCAGGAAGATTTGATAGACAAGTAACGGTTGCATTACCAGAAATGAAAGCAAGGGAAGAAATATTAAAAGTTCATGCAAGAAATAAGGTGTTATCTAAAAACGTGCATTTAGATAATATAGCAAAAAGAACCGTTGGATTTTCAGGAGCAGATTTAGAAAACTTGCTTAATGAAGCAGCTTTACTTGCAGTAAGAAGAGAAAAAAATGCGATTACTATGGCTGAAATAGATGAAGCAATTGATAGAGTAATTATGGGACCAGCTAAAATAACGAAAAAATATACTAGTGAAGAAAAGAAATTGGTGGCATATCATGAAGCTGGGCACGCAGTATTAGGTATTAAGCTTGATAATGCAAATGATGTTCAAAAAGTAACAATTATCCCAAGAGGCCAAGCTGGTGGATATAACCTAATGCTTCCTAAAGAAGAAAAATATACGGCTACAAAAACAGAGTTATTAGAACAAATAATGGGTCTATTAGGAGGTCGTGTATCAGAAGAAGTTGTGTTTAAAGAAATAACAACCGGAGCACATAATGATTTTGAAAAAGCAACTAAAATTGCAAGAAGTATGGTAACTGAATATGGTATGTCAAGTTTAGGACCAGTTCAGTTAGAAACTCCAGAAGGAAGTTCTTTCTTAGGAAGGGATTATAATAAAAATCGTAATTTTTCAGATCAAGTAGCACTTGAGATAGATAATGAAGTAAGAAAAATTATTAATGAGTGTTAT
>CANRHO010000029.1 GCA_947630435.1 uncultured Bacilli bacterium | reverse complement strand
TCACAAAACTCTTAGAAAGCGGTTTCATTGATACCTATAGATATTTTAACCCAAACAAAGATGATGCTTATTCCTGGTGGAGTTACATAGGAAATTGCAGATTAAGAAATATCGGTTGGAGAATTGATTATTTTATAGTATCAGAATCAATCATAGATAAAGTTTCAAATCCTATTATATATAATGATGTTTTTGGTAGTGATCATTGTCCGATAGGAATAGATATAAAGCTTAAATAAAGCTTTTGCTCACGTAGCTCAGTTGGATAGAGCGTTACCCTCCGAAGGTAAAGGTCAAAAGTTCAAATCTTTTCGTGAGCGCCATTTAATCGGAAAGTAGCTTAATTTGGTAGAGCGCTACGTTCGGGACGTAGAGGTTGCAGGTTCAAATCCCGTCTTTCCGACCATTAATATAATAAACAAAATAAAGTTTGTTAAAATATAGGAGAATAGACTATCTTATATTATCCTTTTTGAATAATATAATAACGAAGATGCATCTTTAATTAATTTTGGGGGAATTTGGTTTGAGTGATATTTTGAATGCAATTTCTGATAATCTTATCGATATTTTAGGAGCAATAATTACTACAATTTTAGGTTATATAGGACTTCAAATAAAAAATATTTATCAAGAATTCATTCAGGATAAGACAAAAAAGGAAATTGTTGAAAAAACGGTTGAATATGTCGAACAGACTTGTAAAGGTTTATCATGCGAAGAAAAAAAGAAAAAAGCTCTTGAAAAGTCATTAGAGTGGATGGAAGAAAAAAAGATAAATATAAGTGATACAGAATTAGAAATCTTAATTGAAAGTGCGGTTAATTGTTTAAAATAAAAGGTTATTAAATACCTTTTATTTTTTGTTTATAATATATATTTTTTCGCATAATAAAAAAGAGGAGGAAATATTATGCAAAATTATAATGAAGTTCCAACGATAATTTCTTGTAAGGATTTAGACTATTTAAGTGATATTTATAATTGGAATTTTAATGCATGCAAAATAGCTAATTACTTTGTTAAAGAGGTAAAAGATAATGACATAAAATCACTATTACAAAAATTAGTAGACATACATAAAGAACATGCAATTGCAGTATTAAATATTTTAAGGTAAGGAGAATACAATGAATAATAAAATAAGCAATCCAAAAACAAAGGTACCACAAACTACTAATATGAATGATAAAGATTATCTTACAACTATGTTAAGAATAGAAAAATCAATGGTTAAAGATTTTTCCGTTGCTTTAACTGAAGCAAGTAATAATGATTTATATAATGATTATTATGATATGTTTAAGGAAATAACAGAAATACAAAGAGAAATATATAATTTAATGTTTAAAAAGGGTTGGTACTCGCTTGAGATGGCATCAGAAAATAAAATAACCCAAAAATTAAATATGTTGGAACAAGAACTTTCACAATTGAAAATTAATCATGAAAAAAATTAATTTAGGTATTGATTTTTATAATCGTTTTTGTTATTATTAATATGCATTCAAATTAATGCATGTTTTTCTGGGGCTTTAGCTCAGCTGGCTAGAGCGCCTCGCTTGCACCGAGGAGGTCAGGGGTTCGAATCCCCTAAGCTCCACCATATTGAAAAAAGATCACTTTAGTTAGTGGTTTTTATTTTAGTTATTGGCTTAGGGATTCTAACCCTTCAATATTTAGTACTTAATTGATTATTTTGTACTTTTTTTAGAAAAAACAAAAAAAATATTGATTTTTTAAAATTTATATAGTAGAATTAAGTAGTCAGTTTCACTATAACTATAAAATGGGCTTGTAGCTCAGCTGGTTAGAGCGCACGCCTGATAAGCGTGAGGTCGATGGTTCAAGTCCATTCAGGCCCACCATTTTATATTAAACTGGCGCGTTGGTGAAGTGGTTTAACACACCGCCCTTTCACGGCGGCATTCATGGGTTCAAATCCCATACGCGTCACCATATTGAATTAAAGAGTCTTCTTATGAAGACTTTTATTTTTTGCATTAAACCCATGAAGCCGAAGGTGTATTAAATCATTATTACAAATAAAGGTAGTACCACGAGTAATTCGTCATTTTAATGTTTGCTCGTTTTTTATTTTGAAGAGGCGATTATTAATTTCGTCAGGTTTTTTGTCAATACTATAATCTTGTTTAGAAAAAGAAAAATTATTTTTTATTGTATTAATACTCAGGTTTATATTTCATTATTCTAATATCATAGATATTAACATTCAAGATATTCCATCCAATGAAATTATAAATCGTTGGAACAGTTATTTTACAAAAGCTATTTAAATTAAAAGTATTATGAGATTGCATATAACCGATAATGACAACAGACACCATTTATTTTTTTTAGTTTTTTAGAAATAGTATATTTATGAACACCGTTTGCCTTTACAATATAAAAATTTTTAAACATACTTTTAGCATGTTCATCTTTGATGTTTAATAAAGTTTCAATTTGAGATCTTTTTTCTTTAGAAAGATTATGGTATTATTTTTTTATAGTATTATTTATTTCAGACATATGTATTTTTTCTTTTTTAAGTGAAAAAATATTATAAATATTCATATGTCTTTTTCAATGCTTATTTGTTGCACTTCAAATTTAAAATAACAAATTTGACTTATTTTAATTTTTTTGATAGTATATGTCTCGCGAAAAAGGGGGATATATATGAAACCAATAGAATATTTATATGAAACAATAAAAGACCCGTTAGATGATAATGCGATAATTTCTTATTTGATAAAAGAATCATATTCTGAGTATAGAGGTCTAACACACAAAGTACGAAAAATTAAACCGAAAATAGATTCATCAGATCCAGGTTATTTTAGTAATTTAATTATTTTTCAATATAATTTATGGAAAAACAATATTTTAAAGGCTAGTAGCGAAGAATTAGAAGAACTTAATATTAAATACCACGCTTCAGATTTTGGTATAGATTTTTTAAAACTAAGAGAAGAGTTAAGAATATTACCTCAAATTACCAATTACTCTGAGTTTAGAAAACTATTTAATAATAAAGATTCTCAATTATATTATTGTTCAGGATTTGTAGAAAGATGTGAAAACACGTGGCTTTATTGTATTTCTGGTAATATAAATTTAGATAAAAATAATATAAATTCCAACGATATTACACACAGATTATATGTAAGTACTGATATTGAAAAAGCAGTTTTGTTTGTTCAAAGATTTATGGAAAAATGTATTGAACATAATATACCATATTATTTAAAAACTCCTAGATTTTATGAAAGTAGGGATGATAATGTAATAGTTTATACTAATGATGAATGGTTAGAACAACATATTTTAATCTTAAAAGAAGTAATAGAAAATAGTAAAGACATTACATTTTTTGAACCACCTGTTCTAACTGGAAAAATAAATAGTTTTATAGGTTATGGTTCAGAACCAATAATAAAAGGTATGTCATTTAATAAAAAAAGAAAATATTTTTTAGAAATTACAAAAAGCGAATCAGAAAATTACTTTGATAAGAATAAAGATAAAAAATATTTGTTTGATGGGAATTTAATATCATTGCAAGAAATTAACGAAAAGACTAACAGTAAATTTTCAGGAAGAAAAATAAGCCAAGAAACTTTAGAAGTAATAAGCGAAGATGAGGGATTAGTAAAAATGGTTCGAGAAAAGATAAAATCAAGTCTTTTTGCTAATGGAATCTGTAAAAAATCTTGTTTTGATATCGCTTGTTTAAATTATAATTATGAGGATGGAGAATATAAGAAAGAGCAAAAAGATGTAGGAAAATATAATTTATAAAATTAATAATTGATAGTGATATATTAAACACTGTTAAAGGACTAAATGTAATTTTAAAAAAATTTAAAAATTCACTTGTATTTAACTATTTAACTATTTAACTAACATTATGTAGATATTACATTAATTACAGAAGATGATAAAACCATGAATTCTTCTAGAATTCCATTACGAGTAAATATGCATGGTGAAGTTATTAATGTAGAAGAATAAAAGATTTAGAAGCAAATTTATTAATGCCAAAGTAATAAAAATACAAATAATAATTAAGTATAAAAAAGAAAGAAGGTAACAAAAATGAGAGAACGAAGAAGTTGTACTATAGTTGATGTAAAAAATGTTAAGTTTAACTTAACAGATATATTAAAGGGTAATATACATTTTGATTTAGATGAAAATTATATTATTCAAATTTATGATGATAGATTATGTGATAAAGAAAATGATATGGAAATATTAGTTGAAAAAATTAGTTATTATTTTCCTAATTATGATTTTTTAGAATTTAAAAATTTTCATTCTAAATCGTATAAAAAATTATTAGAGTTAAAACAAAATAAAAATATTAATTTAAGAAATTTAACTTTAACGTTAAGAGATTATAATATTGATATATATCCTGATATTTTACCAGTCACAATAAGTATTGATGACGTATCAAAAATCCCATATAAGAATATTGACAAAGTTGAAATTAATGAAAGATTTTCTAGTATAAAACGTAGGCATTTTGATGATAAAATTTTGGATACAAAGACATTATTAGAAGGTATAGATTACATAGCAAAACAAATTTCAAAATATGCACAAAATGATATTCAAAAAATATTACTTTTAGACAAAATGCTAAGAGAAAATGTCTCTTTTGATTGGTATTATACTGATGATAAAGAATTGAGAGAAACTTTAAAAAAGCAGGCTACCAAAGAAGGCTTTATTACATATCCGGGTCATGTATTACAAACGTTACTTTTAAAAAGATGTTGTGTATGTTCTTCGATAGCCTCATTTGCTACTATTGTTTTAAGACATCCGCTTTTAAATGTTGATATTAGGAATGTAAATGGTAAAGCATATGGAGATTTTCACGCATATAATAAAATATATTTAAATGGACATTCATATTTATATGATTTTACCCATAATATAACAAGAGATTTTAATAATGAAATGTTACACTCATTTGTAAAAAGACCGAGTGAATATCATACTATAAACGATGATGATTTTGAAAATTATGAAACGATGCCACGCGAGATTATTGCAAATGAATATGAGAAAATAAAAAATATTCATATAAAAATGCCGAGTTATGAAGAACCGGTATTTAATGTTAGATATGGTGATACAGATGAAAAAAAAGAAATTAATGATAGTTTAAATAAAATATAAAAAAAGAGAATGATAAAAATGCAAGATATGAAAAGAAAAAATACTTAGTAGTAGGTGCGCTTGGTATATACTCATGCGTAATCCTATAGTCAGGTTGAAATTTGAAGCAATGATGGAATTTGGTTTTAAACTTGATGCATTTGAAAAAGATATTTATAAAGATTCTAAGTTATCATCATTAAAGCATGGTTTTTTAAGAACTTTTAAAAAGATTGATGAATCATTATTTATTAATAAAGAAAATAAAATTAATATGTGATATGATTGAAGTATATTATGATGTGTTTGTTTTTTTAAAAAATCAAATTGATGATATAATAAAAGAAGAAACGATAAGATTTAATTATACTGATAATTTAGATGCTTTAGCTTGTTTTATAAAAAAAGAACCAAAAAAATTAAAGTGAATACGCATTAAAGCTATGCAAGGAGAAATTCTACACGTTATGAAAAACTGAGTCACTAGTGCTTGACACTAGTATGACTTCGTTTTTTTAATTTATAATTACAAATCATTGTATAATTTGTGTAAACATTTTAAAATGTTTATGATAGCGATAAATTTAAATAATAAGTTGATTAAAAATATATAAAACGAGAGATAAAAATAGAAAAATTAAGACATGTTATTTCAAGTATAAAAACATTTGTATTTATTACTATATTTGGATTATTAGATGTTATTATTTATACTTCATTTGTAATCTTACACTCTTTAATATTCTTTGATATAAATTATAGAGAAATTATTGAAACGTTAGTTAGATACCAATTTCATTTGGAACATGTCCAGATATTATTTTTTTAGGTATCATAAAGGTAATACTTTATACATTATTCCCAATAGGATTTATTGTTTATATACCTGTTTAATATATTTTAGAAAATAATGTTTTAGTATTAGAAATTGTAGTTTTATTTGTTTTATTTATATTAGGTTTAGCAATTATTGTATTTAACTTTGATTAAAAAAAGTATTCATATTCAAATTTGTTGTATGCAAGAGTATGATGATAAAAGGAAAACAAAATTAACGTTTGTTTTCCTTTTTTAGGTTTTATAATCATTGTAATTTAGTATTAGTGCCATTCCAAACATATAACTTAAAAGAGAAGAACCACCATAACTTATAAATGGTAAAGTTATTCCGGTTATTGGAAGTAGTCCTATGTTCATTCCTATATTTTGAATTTGTTGATATAAAATCATTGTCACAAACCCTAGTATTATATATTTATGTGATTTATTTTTTGTTTTATTTGCAAGAGATAATAATCCATAATCAAATGTCACGATACTGCCAATTAATATAATTGTGCCAAATAATCCAAAATTGCTTGAATAAACGGAAAATATAAAATCCGTGTGAGCCTCAGGTATATAAATAGGTGTTTTGCCTATACCAAAGCCAAATATTCCAGCTGCTTTAACAGCTGCTAAAGCATTAGTAAGTTGCATACCACTTTTATTAGACCAATCTAATAATCTATCAATGCGATAAAAAAATGATGTTCCAAATAAATTAATAAAATTATCCTGATAGTTGAAATAAAAATATAAAAATGATCCTAAAAATAAAGATACACATAATATTAATATAAAGAATATTCTTTTTTTGATTCCATATATAAATAACATAACAAAAGATATTAGAAAATATATTATAACCATACCAGTGTCAGGTTCTAAAAAAGTTAGTATACCAGGTATAGAAGTTATAATTAAAATAATAAAAAATAAGACTAAGTCACTTTTAAATGTACTTTTAGCATGTTTTTTATTATGTATTTCAAACACTTTTGTATTAACTAAAATCAAAGCTAGTTTCATAAACTCACTGGGTTGAAAAGAACCAATTCCAGGTAATGTAAACCAACATTTCGAACCATTTACTTCAGTTCCAAAAACAAGTAATAAAAGTAAAAGTACATTTCCTATAATGTAAATATAAAATGATAAGTTTGTTAATTTTTCTAATTTTTTATTACTTGACATTATTATAATTATAAATCCAATTAGGTACCAAAGTACTTGTTTAGTAACCATTTGGTTTCCAGATAGATTTAAAGATGCACTATAAATGGATAATATACTTATAATAAAAAACACTATAAGTGGAATAATAATTAAATAATACGTTTTGTTATTTTTCATTTTTTTCACCCCCTTATGGTATTTTAATTAGTGTTTTTCATAAAATTTTATGGGAGGATGGTTATGAAAGACAAGTTTCCGGAAATTTATAAAAACAAAATAGAAAATCTAAAGTCGCAAGTTCAAAAAAACTTTTATTATCATGCAGAAGAAAAGAATATCGAGCAAGACTCAAAATATAATAGAAATAAAAATTCTAATATAAAGATAGATAAAAGTGAAATAATAAAGAAAATAAATAATATTTTTAAAAGACCAGATTACGTATATCAAGCTGCTGTTAATATTATGTACAAAAACGGCGAAAATATTGAAAAAAAAATAATTGGTATGAAAGATAACTACATATTAACTCATGATGGTGAAAAAATAAATTTAGATGATATTTCAGATATAAAATAAAAGACCACTTTTGTGGCCTTTTTAAACTCCTTCTACGTAAGTATCTGCTAAGCATTTTATTGAGCAACAGCAATCTGTATTTACAGTGAAAAATGAGTTAGTAGCTGTATATGTTGTTGTTGCGGCATCATATGTTAAAACCCTTAAAGTAGCACAGCAT
>CANRHO010000028.1 GCA_947630435.1 uncultured Bacilli bacterium | reverse complement strand
ACTATGTAGATTGGATAATCATAATTATTTTTAAATTTATAATCAGTCGTGGTTGAATAAACCGTTGCATCCAATCCTTTCGGCACGTAGTTAGGGGCAAAAGTATGACCTCTTCTTGATACGGTTTGTAACCCGGCTTTTAGCTGTGCCATATAAGTGGTTGATGCAAGCTGACAAACCCCACCACCATTAGCGGTTGCTGTATCTCCATTTAAATATATTGGAGCAGGTAAATACCCGTTTGAAGCACCATATGGTCCAACCACTTTAAGATATGAAAATACGTCTCCTGGCATCAAAACCGTACCGTTTAATCTTTTAGATGCTAAAGATATATTATGGCCTCTGTTTCCAGCGTTTAAAAAGTAAGTTGTATAACTTGATACCTTTTTATTAACACTTGATAAAGAAGCGTATTTAACGTCGTTTTCAACCACCATACCTTCTGCCTTTATAATACTATTTTTAGTTATGTTAGATAAAACCGTTTTTACTTTTTCTTTAGTATTTATTATATCCAATGTAAAACCATTGGTACCTTTATCATAGTAAACATTGTGATTATCATCAATTACTATCCCATCATTTCTAGCAACGGTATTTAATCTTTGCTGTAAAAGATCCATAAAACTATTAATTAAATCATCATCATATTCCGCCGTTAGATAAAAAATTTTATCTTTTTTATTATTCTTTATTAACATTACCTTTTTAATGAAAGACAATTTATTATTATAATTTATTATATCTTTTCTTACTTTATCAGCATTTATTTTCAATCCAATCTCTTGGTAAGTAAAATCATAATCCCCATTTATGTTTCTAACGGTTATAACTCCGTTTTCAATTTTTTCTTTTTCTTCGTTAACAACGTCTTGTAAATCATTTATTTTTATTCCACATAAATTTTTATTATTTAAATATATTCCAGGATAAATAAGGCCTTTATATTCTTTTACCATCTTATTATAGTCATTAATCTTGTAACTAAGTACTCCTATAATTAAAATGGCAAATATCGCGATTAAAAATATTAAATTTTTTTTGTTTTTTGATTTTGATAAGTTATTATATTTTTCTTTTATCTCATCAAGCATAAGAACTTCTGTACTTTCCAAATTTAATGATTTTAATACCTCATCCTTATACTTTAAACAATACTTATTAAATATTTTACTATTAAAAGACACATTTGTTTTATTTTGATACTCGTATGCTGCAACTTGTCTTTTTTCTTCTTCAGGCATCTTTTTAAATAGATTATTTAATATAACTGATTTATTATAAAAAGATAATGTTGCGATAATCTTAGAATAAACAAAGGGCTTTACGTATTTTGTATCATTTAAATTACACTGCTGTTTTATTCGCTTTATCATCATATCTTCATCTAATGTTTTTAATATTAAATGAATTATGTGTAAGTCTTTCCTCTCCTTTTTTAAAAGGATATCAAGAGCATCATTTATTTCACTATTAAAAAGTAAATTTTTTATGTAATTTACTTTTTGTTTTTCATCTAGTTTATCTATGTTATGTTCACTAGTCATGATTACTCTCCTATCTTCCTTACAAATAGATTATAATTTAAAAATAATAAATTGTAAATACATCACTTAAAAACTTCAAAAGAATATACTACTATTGTAAAAAGGAGGAAGTATGAAAAAGAAAGTTATTGTTTTGGTTTGCTTACTTATTGTCATTGCAGGTTTTTTATTTTTAATTATAAATAATAAAAACAGCAAGAAAAATGAAATTAGCGAGCTTAAAAAAGTTAAAGTAGCGGAAGTTGCACACACTATATTTTATGCACCGGCTTACGCTGCTATAAGTAAAGGTTACTTCGAAGATGAAGGAATTGAAATTGATTTAACTCTAACCGCTGGTGCTGACAAAGTTAGTGCTGCAGTACTATCAGGAGACGTTAACATAGGCTTTTGTGGTAGTGAAGCAACAATATACGTATACAATAGTGGTGAAAAAGATTACTTAGTTAACTTTGCAAGACTAACCAAAAGGGATGGAGCATTTTTAGTATCAAGAAAAAAATATGATAATTTTACTCTTGATGATTTAAAAGGTAAAACCGTTATCGGGGGAAGACAAGGTGGTATGCCTGAAATGACCTTCGAATGGGGATTAAGACAAAATGGAATAGATCCAAAAAATGATTTGACAATCGATACTAGTGTTGATTTTGCCGCTATGGAAGGCGCGTTTATTGGTGGTAACGCTGATTTTGTAACCTTATTTGAACCTAATGCATTAAGTGTTGAAAAGCAAGGTTTAGGCTATGTAGTAGGATACGTAGGTGAGTGGGGAGGAGAAGTACCTTATACCGCTTATAACGCAAAGAAAAGTTACATAGAAAAAAATCCGGAAATTATAAAAGGATTTACTAAAGCTATAAATAAGGGATTGGATTATGTTAAATCTACAGATTCTAAAAAAATTGCAGAAGATATATATGAATTTTTCCCAGAATTATCGCTTAATGATTTAACCGCAATCATTGAAAGATATAAAACTAATGATGCTTGGGCTGATAACACAGACATAACAGAAAATGACTTTGATCACTTACAAGAAATAATTACTAGCGCTGGCGAATTAGATAAAAAAGCACCATATGACAAGCTAATATATCAAGGAAAATAATTAATGCAACTCTTACAATTAAAAGAGTTATCTAAAAATTATCTTACCAAAAAGCAAGTTATATGCGCGCTTAAGAACATAAATATAAGTATAAATGAAAATGAATTCATTGTACTAGTCGGCCCTTCTGGGTGTGGTAAATCTACCATTCTTTCAATAATAGGAGATCTAGAAAAAAAATCAGGTGGAAAAATAGAATTTAATAAAAAAAACATAAAAGTTGGTTATATGTTTCAAGAAGATGCATTACTTCCATGGCTTAATGTTTTAGACAATTGCATGCTTGGTTTAAAAATACAAAAAAGAGTCACCGAAGAAAATAAAAACTATGTTAAGTCACTACTAAAGAAATATGGTTTAGAGTCTTTTGAAAAAAGTTATCCCAAAGAGTTATCAGGAGGAATGAGACAAAGAGTTGCTTTGATTAGAACACTTGCTACTAAACCAGATATATTACTTTTAGACGAACCATTTTCCGCACTAGATTACCAAACAAGAATAACTGTATCAGATGACGTTTTTAAAATAATAAAAGAAGAAGAAAAAACAGCTATTTTAGTTACCCATGATATATCAGAAGCTATTAGCATGGCTGATAAAGTTGTTGTCCTAAGTAATAGACCGTCAATAGTAAAAAAAATTTATGATATTAAGATGGATAAAAAAGGCCTTCCTAGTGAAAATAGAAAAAACGAAAAGTTCAACTTTTATTACAAACAGATATGGAAGGATTTAGATCACTATGAAAACTAATGATGAACATAAAAAATATCTAAAAAAGATTAGGTTGAACTCTGCTAAGGTTATCTTTTTCCAGATAATTATATTTGTACTTTTTATAACTTTATGGCAAATCCTATCTGATAAAGGAATAATAAATTCATTTTTATGTTCAAGCCCTAAAAAAGTCATTAATACAATTATTAGTTTATGGAAATCTAATGATTTATTTACTCACATATGGATAACATTAAAAGAAATATTAATTAGTTTTGGTTTAGGAACTATAATTGGAATACTATTTGCAGCATTTTTATGGTGGAGTCCTTTCGCATCAAAAGTACTCGACCCTTATCTTACAATAATAAACAGTTTACCTAAAGTTTCACTCGGTCCAATAATAATTATTTGGGCAGGTGCTAATCAAAACTCAATAATATTAATGGCACTTTTAATATCAGTTATATCTACCATAATAAGTGTTTATGTTGGTTTTAAACAAACTAATAAAATAAACATAAGACTACTTCAAAGTTTTAAAGCGAATAAATTTCAAATATTTACAAAAGTAGTATTACCATCTAATATTAATACGATAATAAGTTCACTTAAAATTAATTTATCAATGACATTTGTTGGCGTAATAATGGGTGAACTTTTAGTATCAAAACAAGGTTTAGGTTATTTAATAAACTATGGTTCACAAGTGTTTAACACAAGCCTTGTAATAACCGGTGTCGTGTTGCTTGGTATTTTAACAAGCGTACTTTATTTCCTAATTTTATTTATTGAAAAAAAGTTAAAAAAAGAATGGTAAAAAAACTTACAATCAAAAATTGTAAGTTTTTTTAATACTTTTTATGGTTAGTTTTTAATTATAACAATCTCCATCTTTTATTTTGTTATAATTATAATTTGAACAATCATATGTTATTTCAAAATTTTTTTGTCCTTCACATTTATTTTTCAAATCCAAAAGACCATCAATTTCCAAATCATTTAACGTAAAACCAAAAGATTCAGTACAATTTACTATTTTATCAGCATAGTACTTTGCAGCATATAAATGTGCAGCGTTTTCTATTTTTTGGTTTAATATGTTTTTATTTTCTTCTTCACTTTTATTTATTTCTTTTGATATGCTAGGTGCTGAAACTATGATTATAACAGCAAGAATTATAACTATCGCAAGTAATTCAATTAAAGTAAAACCTTTATTATTTTTCACTAGTATCATCCTTTCTAGTCTAAATCCAACCCTGGCTCAGGATTTAACGAAAAATCTGCAATATCACCTTTTTTATAAGCATAGTAAGCTGCTGCGCCGATCATAGCAGCATTATCAGTACAATACCTAATTTCTGGTT
This sequence comes from uncultured Bacilli bacterium, assembly GCA_947630435.1. GTDB lineage: Bacteria > Bacillota_I > Bacilli_A > RF39 > UBA660 > Aphodocola. Next base: position 3,288 of record CANRHO010000028.1, on the reverse strand, counting down.
TTAACAGTTCAACATTAAGTTCATCACATAATTTTTCCAAGGCATCTCTTAAGGCGCTGTTAGCAGATACACCACCCGCTACTAAAAGTTGTTTAACGTTATACTCTTTTATTGCTCTTTTGGTCTTCTTAACTAAGATACCAACAACGGTTTCTTGAAATGATGCTGCTAAGTCCTCTTTGTTTATATCATTACCTCTTTGTTTTTCATTATGTACTAAATTTATTATAGCACTTTTTATACCACTAAAACTAAAATCATAAGATTTATCATCCTTAGGAACCGGTAAATTATAGGTGTGTTTACCTTTTTTTGCAAGCTTATCCATTAATGGTCCACCTGGATATGAAATACCTATTACCCTTGCAACTTTATCATAAGCTTCACCTATAGAATCATCTAAGGTACAACCTATTTTTTTAAATGAATATTCTTTATCCATGTATATTAATTCTGTATGCCCACCGGATACAACAAGAGCTAATAAAGGAAACTTAAACGTACCAATAAACTTATTAGCATATATGTGTCCTGCCATATGGTTTACTTTAATTAATGGCTTCTTAGTTGCAAAAGAAAGTGCTTTAGCAGCTTCTATTCCAATAAGTAATGCCCCATTAAGACCTGGTCCATACGTTACCGCAATCGCATCTATATCATTCATTGTCATGTTTGCTTTTTTTAAACATTCCTCAAATACGATGGTTATCGCTTTAGTATGATTACGACTTGCTATTTCTGGAACAACACCGCCAAATTTTTTATGAATGTCAATTTGAGATAAAATTACAGTTGCAATTTCATCACAACCATTTTTTACTATACTAGCACTTGTTTCATCACAACTTGTTTCTATTGCAAATATATAAGTATCTTTCATTTAATCACCCCAATATTTTTTCCATCAAATATCCATCTTCATTACCATAGTAATTTTTTCTTACTGCAACTATTTTAAAACCTATTTTTTTATATAGTCTAATTGCAAAATCATTATTACAATTTACCTCTAAAGTAATACTATCAACATTATTTTTATTTATATCCTCTATCGCTTTGTCTAACAACAAAGAACCATATCCTTTATTTCTAAAAACCGGATCGATTACTATATCTATTATTTCAGCACGTTCATACATTTTCATATAAGTTATAAATCCTACTATATCATCATTATCTTCGCAAACCATACAAAATGTAAACTCATTAGGAACATAATCAAACCCAGTATGAAGCAAACTACCTAATTTATTAACTTTAAAATAATCCTCTTTCTTATAATATCTAATTATCATTTTTTATTTTCAGCATCTATTTTTTTTAAATAAATTGGTTCTGCTAAATGAGGTATTATATTTTTATTTAAAAGAGCATAATTTATAACGTTTAGGTAGTCATAATCTTTAATAAATTTAATGTTAACATTATTATTAACAGATAGTTTCTCCTTTAACTTTTTAGAGAAATCATTTTCTTCCATGCTAACTATTGTAATTTTTTTGCCTATAAAGTTAAATACATCATTATCAATTGAAACGTAATCTTCTATGGTATTATTTTTATCATATATTCCCACGTAAGAACTATTTGGTTTATCTGGTATAACACTTATAACCACATCATCATCTATTCCAACTTTAAGGGATTCTAAATTATTCAATTGATAAAGCTTTTTAGATAAAACCCAACAAATAACTTTAGCAACAGTAACCCCTACTCTTATCCCAGTGAAACTTCCTGGTCCATTTAAAACAACTACATTATCAATATCATAGATTGTTAAATTAGATTTATTTAGATTATTATTGATTTCATTCATTAAAAAATTAGAATGCCTACTATAAGATTCTACGTTTGATATAAAAAGGAGCCTATCTTTTTCTGCAAGTGCAATTGATAAGCTTTTTCTAGATGAGTCTATAAACAAAGTTTTCAAAGTACATCCTCACATAAATCTTCATATTTACTACCATATGGAATTATGGTTAACAATCTTTTTTCTTCTCCAGTTATTCTAAATCTAATTTCAAGTCTTTCTTCCGGAAGTTCAGATTCTATCATGTCAGCCCATTCAATAATGATAACACCATCTTTTTTTAAGTATTCATCAAGGCCTAATTCAGATGTTTCACCTTCTAATCTATATACATCCATGTGGTACAAATTCATTTCACCAGATGTATATTCTTTTATTATGTTAAAAGTTGGAGATGTAATATTTTCATCAATTCCTAAAGCCCCAGCAAAACCTTTAGTAAACACAGTCTTACCGCTACCTAATTCGCCAATTAAGCAAATTACCATATTATTAAATTTTTCTGATTCAAAATTTTGAGCTAAAACAATAGTATCTTCCTCAGAATTAGTAGTTATTTTATATTCCATATTAATCACCATAATCATTATAACAAAAAAAAAACTCTTATTTCAATATAAAAGCCTCTTTTTTCAAAATGTTACAAAAAACGTCAAACATAAATTGTATAATAATTAAAAATTAGAAAACTCAGAATCTAATATTTTTTCTAATTTTAAATATGATTTATATAATTTATCATCAATTTTTTTATACAAAACAGAATTTAATTTAGTTTTTTTTATACTATTATTTAATATGTTGATAACGTACATACAATATAACTTACTTGTTTTAAAAATCAAATTAAACACCTTCTATTCAAATAAATTATAAAATATTAACATGTTAAAAAATAGTATCAGAAATTTCTCATATATTAAGCATGAGATGAATATATTAAAATTTATATGAGGGGTGATATTATGGCATTTGTTCCAAAAAGAACAAAAGAAAAGGAGCCAGCTGGCTATAAGTCACTATACATAAAAGAAAAATTAATTAAAGAAATCGAAAAAATAGCAAAAGAAAATAATACTTCCTTTAATAATGTAATAATTTCTATGATCGAGCAGTGTTTAGAAAAAAAATAAACACTGCCTTTTAAATTAATTGTCACGATATTAGATTATGCTTATATTATTTTTCAAATTGTATAGTAAAAGGACCTTTAAACAGGTCCTTTTTATTGCATAAAAAAATTGGCAACGTCCTATTTTCGCTTACACTATCGTCGGCGCTGAAGTGCTTAACTTCTGTGTTCGAGATGGGAACAGGTGTATCCACTTCGCTATCGTCACCAATTAAATATAGAGAAATAATTCTCTGAAAACATGATAATATGGTCAACAAATTAATAGGGTTAAACTCTCGATCTATTAGTACTAGTCAGCTCAACATATCACTATGCTTCCACGTCTAGCCTATCAACC